>JBHLLM010000216.1:0-5431 GCA_048885575.1 Candidatus Hermodarchaeota archaeon | reverse complement strand
AGTGTTGTTTTAAATTCAATTCTATTTCAGGAATGCCGCAAAAATGAAACTATCAAAATACACACACAAAGTGAAATTCATTTTTCAGATCAATGGCTCGAAAATCCTTATTTTGATAACGCTTATGAATCTTGGTTTTATAATACTATAGGAGATACTTCAGATTTTAGTGGGAGTATAGCTGATGGTAAAGCTAATTTTAATATTTTGGGAGATCAACATACTTTCTCATTGATTGCAGACCCACCCTTAATCTTAGACTGGGAGGAGGTAGATAATCCTGAATTCCCAAATCATCCCGATATTGACGAAATTACAGCTGAAGGTTGCAGAGTCTCCCACGAATTTGATGATGTAACCGCTGTTCAGAACCCAAGTGTACATTGGGAACAAGACATAACAATGCCAGTTAATATGACCGATTATGTAATAAAATCCGCGTCTATTCAAGCTATTGTGAATGCAACAGTAGATGAAAACCTAGATCGTTATTTCGATGCTTATTATTCAAGATTGGCAAGATTAAGTCCTAATTACGTTGTTGATACATATAGCATTGGAGATTTTATTAGATTTTATGTATTAATTTCGGATTTGGATCGAAATCAAGTATATGAAATCGCTTACTTTCAAACAGAACAAATTGGAGATGGGAATCCTCCTGGAAAAGATTATTTATTTGATACTTATATGTTTTCTGTCCCCCAAGAGGTCTTAATATTTTATCTTGAATCTGTTTTAGGCGCTGATCATTCTAATTTTACCGTTTCCTTGGGAATTAGAATTCATACTGAAGATAATCTTGCCGATTATTGGGATCTTGATAACTTTGACGAGATAATCATAAAATTTGTTAATCTTACTTTCACTTATGAAAAAAAAATAGATCGCTATACCACTATTTCATTAAATCAAATTGGAGAATCAATAAGCGGAGAAAATTTTATAATAAAAGATGCTAATCTAAGTTTTAAGTATAAAATTGATCAAACCTTGTCTCAGTCATTATCACTCAATTCTGAGCTCAAACTCATAATAAATAATTATGAGCTTGAAAAAACCATAAGATTAAGTTCAATGAATACAACCTTCCAAGAGATAAATTTAGGGAAAGAAGATGTTTTTTCATATATATTAAAAAATATTAATATTACCATTTCAATTCAGATTTTTATAGCAGATCAATTTTTATTAGACGATATAATCACAATCTCTATTGATGATGTTTTCCTCACAATTTCATATGCAGAAATTATAGAAGATCCCCCATTACCTGATTATTTTCTTTGGATTATTTTAATTGTTTTGATATCAATTATAGGGATATTGGGGATATTAAGTTTGAGATCTTATGTAATTTTACCACGAAAACAAAAAATTGATTCTTATTTGGCACTCAGGACTCAGAAATTTAAAGACATAAGGAATCTGCAAGCAATTATTGCAATACATAAACCCAGCGGACTTCCTGTATATTCTCAAAGTTATTCATCAATTATAGAAGGAAAGAAAACACTCTTTTCGGGATTTATTCAAGCTGTATCTATTATTGGGGAAGAGATAACGAGAACTGATAAAAAAGATGAAAAAATGAAGAAACAAAAGGAAAAAATTGATTTTCAAAAAGTGATTGAATTAGATTTAAAGCAATTCTACTGTCTTATTTTAGATGTGGAGGAATTACGAACTGTTCTTATTTTGAAATCTAAATCTTCTAAACGGTTAAAGCAAATACTAGTACATTTTAATTTTGCATTATATTTAAAAATCTCTGACAATTTAAAGAATTGGGACAACAAGGTTAATAGTTTGGATGATATCATACGACCTTTACTAAATGAATATTTTGATATTTATTACAAAGATCCATTCAAAGTTAATATTCAAGAATCAGAACTTCTCAAAATTAAGAAGAAATTAAATCTTTCCAAATTTGAATTCCAGGTTATGGAGACCGTATTCGCGATTTTAAATGAGACAAGCTATTTTAAATTGATGGATATCCTTGAAAGAGAAACTGATAAAAACGAAGATCAGATTATCAACGCATTAGAATCCCTAATTGAATTAAAACTGATTAACCCTATTAAATAGAAATTCAAAGCTATTTTTCTCTGGAAAATAAAATTAACTTTTGTTTGAAAGCTTTACTAATTAAATTAATTAGGTATCCTACTTATACTCTAATTAAGGAAATGAAGGTATTAGTTGATGATTTTTAATGGATTATGAGGAAAAAATAGCTAAAATTAACAATATTGTTAATTCGCCTATTAGTGAATTCAAACCTGAAGAACTAAAGGCAATTATCGAGAGATACGAAAAAAATCATGTTAAATCTAAAGCAGTTTTTGAAAGAGCTAGGAAAATCATTCCAGGGGGAGTTGAGCACAATCTTGCTTTTAATTACCCCTTTCCCCTAGCGAGTAAGCGTGTCTTTGACTGTTACATGGAAACTGTTGACGACATTGTGTTAACGGATTTTTTAATGGATGGAGGACCCATCATACTTGGTCATAACCATCCAGTTTTAACCGAAAAGATTATCGAAGTTATTAGAGATATTGGACCATGTCATGGAATAACCAATGAATATGAATATCTTGCAGCAGAAGAGCTTCAAAAGCACTTTCCTAGCTGTGAAATCATAAGATGGCTCCAAACTGGTACAGAAGCTGATATGCTTGCAATTAGAATCGCCAGAGTTGCTACTAATCGTAAATGGGTAATTAAAATAGGAGGTAGCTATCATGGGTGGTCAGATCAATTGGTTTACGATATGCATGTACCCGGAACTAAATTATTAGAGTCACACGGTATTCCTAAGAATGTATTCAAATTTATTGATTCTTGCCCTCCAAACGATATCGAAACATTACGAGAAATGTTCAAAGAAAAGCGAAAAGTTGCAGCTGTTATCATTGAACCAATGGGAGGTGAATCCGGAGCTAATCCCGTTAAACCAGGATTTAATAAAGAAGTGGAAGAGCTTTGCCATGAAAATAAATCACTTTTGATTTCTGACGAAGTTGTATGTGCTTTTAGATTGCATATGGGGGGTGGCCAAGCTTATTATGGTTATGACCCCGATTTATCTGTCTTTGGTAAAATTGTAGGACATGGGTATCCTTCCGCTGCAGCTATAGGGGGTAAAGAAGAATTTATGAAATACTGCGCGGCAGGGGTTAGTGGAGGTAAAAGAGCTTATAGTGGAGGAACTTTAGCAGCAAATCCTTTAACATGCGCAGCGGCTTATCACGCAATTAAATTAGTCGAAGAAACTGGCGCAACAGAAAAAGCAGGTAAAGCAGGAACACGCTTAGCAAATGGATTAAATAAAGTGTTCGAAAAGTACGATCTACCATGGTTTTCATATAATCTTGGTGGGACGGTTCATTTTCACACTTCGTGCTTATTTGGATTAAGTTTCGATATTCCTGACCAAGTCGGACAATTGCCATTAAGAAAAAATTTTATGGAACAGATGGGTGCAGCTTTAGTAGATCAGGAAATAATCTCTGTTGCGGGTAGTCGATTTTACATGTGCATTCTACATTCTGATGAGATAATTGATGAGACGGTTAAAAAGATAGATAAAATATGCCAAAAAATTGCATAATTTTCTTTTAGTAATAAATTAGAGTTCTATTTTTTTAATAGAATCGTTAATAGAAGCTAAATCTATTTTTTAGAAATATATAGTTTTTAATGTTTACATGAATTTAGAGTAATAATTTAAAAATTTTTGAATAGCAGTTATTCATGAAAGCTAAAACCCTGAGCATTTATTCTATCACAAGACACATCTCATATGAGGTTTTACTAGAAGAACAACTTCAACTAAAAATAGAAAATTCGAGATTGTTTGACAGGTTAAACAAAAAAAAAAATGTGCTCAAATTAAAATTTCTTTCATATAAAATAATAAATAGCGTAATCTTTGCAATCCAACCGGTTTTTCTATTAATGGCATACATAAATCTTAATCTTACCGTACCTGATTTTCTAGATGCTCCAACTATGTTATTCCTAAAAGCAATAAATTTTCATTTTTTTTTCATTATGCAACTATTTAACTTTTTTTTAGTCGGACTTTTTAATTTGACAAATATCATGTCTGGAGATATTTACGATTGGGTTAAAACCCTCCCCCTATCTCGAAGAGATTTGAAAAAATTAGTATTTTACAGTATTTATCATAATTTAAATCTGCCAATTATAACAAACACTTTAGGTTTTCCTGTAATAATGTTGATAGCTACACAAAATTTTATTGTTTTTCTAATTTCTATGGGAGTTTCACTTATGAATATGTTGTTTTCACTCACGATTATGATTATTTTAGGCGAAAAAATAGCTAAATTCATGAAAAGGTATGAAAAAAAGTCTAGAAAACCACTTTTCATGCAATTGATTAACTCCTTTAGTTATGTCTTAATCATTTTTGGAGGAATATTTGTAATTGAAGTTGTATTAAATTCCCTCATTCCATTCTTGTTGATTTTACCAGATTTAATCTTTTCTCGTTTATATAATATCATCCTTTTCTTGGTACCCTTTCCGTTTAACGCAAGTTATTTAGTTTTAATATCTATTAGTGTTCCTCAGATGCATATCCTCTTTTGGCTTAATCTATTATATGGTTTTGGATTGTATTTAATTGCTCTATATTTTCTTATTCGTAGAGCGTTTAAATCACTTGGTGCTGTTTTATCATTAAAACTGAAAGCCAAAGTTGTTGAAAACGATCTTCAAGACGATGAATATCAGGTAAAAATTCATGCTATATCACATTTCAAAGCATTTATTCGAAAAGATTTATTGATTGCTTCAAGAGATCTGCAAACTTCCATGTATTTTATAATGCCTATAATTAATTCAATCACATTTTTATTCTTTTTTAACCTCAGTTTTACTGGCGAAATAGGGTCATTAGATTTTAACTATCTTTTTAATAATTGGTTGGTCATTTTAGGAATCAGTCCCTTTCTTTCTGCCGAAATAGTATATACTATATTGAATATAGATAAATCCGGAAAAACAATATTAGACTCCCTCCCTATTATTAGTCGCAACCAAGCAAAGTCAAAAATATTTATTATTATCTTAATCCAAATTATAGTTGTAATAACTCCAGCTCTTATTTTTAGTTTTCATCCTAGATTTATTGATATATTTTCAGCTTGTTTAAGTACATTACCTTTAGTAATAACTTTTACAATAGCAACATTTTTATTGCGGATATATTTCTTTGGAAAGAAAAGAAATTGCTTTACCCTTGATGAAGTTTTACCTGAAAATAAAACTGGGAAATGGATGTTAATTCTTTTTATTAATTATTTAATTTATATGCTTTCAATCGTAATTTCCTATTATCTTTTTTATGTATTTGACTTCTCTTTAATTTTACTAAATGAAATTTTCCTTTCCT
>JBHLLM010000215.1:0-5434 GCA_048885575.1 Candidatus Hermodarchaeota archaeon | reverse complement strand
TTCAAGTTAAAACAGAAAAATTTAGAAGATTTTCATAATCTAAAAAAAACATCTTTAGGTTTGACAAATAACTTCTTAAAGTGGTACTTAAAAGAATGGAAACGACGAAATTTACATAAAACGAAAAAATAAAATAATTTTATAGAAAATTAAGGACAATTGATTCGATGCCGTTGTACAACGGAGTTTTCAATAGGTGTTCACTCATAGTGTTTTAACCTACATCATTAACATCGTTAAATTTCAGTTATTTCGACATATTCAATATCTTTTGAAACATGAATATGTCTGGGTTCATTTGTGTTATCGATCTCTCCAATAATCCAATTAGACACAAAAAAATCGTTCTCGAGTCGTGCTGAGAATTCTTCAGCAAACTCACGATCCACAGAAAGTAGCATTCCACCCGCAGTTTCAGGCATTTCTAATTCGTCAAATTTGTATCCAAATTCATATGCCAATTCTTGAGTAAGCTTAAATATCGGAACCTTCTTAATATAAGCAGATAGATTTGAATTTTGAAGAATTTCTTTTAAATGACCAGCCAATCCAAAACCAGAAACATCCGTCATTGAATGCACAAATGACATGTCTTCATAAGAATGGATTGCTTTTACAACGCTCTGAAGAGGCATGGTCATATATTCTACAGCCAAATCAATTGATTCATCAATATCTTCTTTAGAGAAAGCCTTTAAGAGATCAGGGTTACTTTTCTGTATTCTATATGCTGCCATGATTGCTTGGTTCCCTATTGGTTTTGTTAAAATTAATATATCCCCCTCTTCCACATAGTTCTTTTTAATAATTTTGTCTTTATGGATAAAGCCAGAAGCTTCTCCTCCAATAAGAGGCCATTCTGAGTAGATTGTATGGCCACCGAGGACTTTAGAACCAATTTTATTCTCGATAAAGTTCCTTATACCAATCAATATTCCTTCTGCAATTTCCATAGGCATATTTTTCTTTATCCCAAGAAATACAAGCATACCGGAAATTTCAGGGACATTAAGCGCGAATACATCGTTAGTTACATTAGCAGCAGCAATTTCTCCCATGATTTCTGGCTCATCGATAATTGGTGTAAAAATATCAATATTTTTTACCACCATTAAATCACTGTTTGGAACCGGGATTATAGCAGAATCTTCAATATCGCCTTTTAACCCAGTGTTAACCAAAAGCGTGTCTAACTTCTCAGAATCAAGTTTACAATTTCATCCGAATAGTTTTGTTTGAAGCGTTAATCGATAACTCTCTTCTTCTTGGAGCATTCACCTCACATGTATATTCTATATTGTATTGTCTTAATTGATTGTAAATGTAAAGATTCAAAGGTTATATTAATATTTTCGTTATAATTTATCTATTTTTTCGATAAACAATTTAATATTATTAACTATTCAGATAAATAGTTAAATAAAATATTAGGGCAAAAGGAGATCAATTTTTTTTGTAATTTTACGAGTGATATCGAAAGGATCCTTATAATAAATATTAAGGTTTATTTCGTCAACTGAAGGATCAGCTAAATTTTTTTTAATATTATGTTTTAATTTTAAGACATAATTAAATTTAAACACATTTCCGGGTTTTAATTCGTTAAGATATAGATATTTAGGGAAACTTTCGTTCCGGATAAAGCTAAGATATTCAGGTGTTTTGAGGGAGATTTGTAAATCGGAAAATAGCAGATTTGTAGGATTATTTAGTTTAAAATTAAAGTATAACTTATTTCCAAGAGTTTTTATGTTTTTAAAAAAGAGGATATCTCTTGGCTCAATAATGTCGGTTCTTTTTGGTGAATAGAGCTCATCTTTCATTATTCGAGCATTTAGTTTATTCTTATTTACGAATTTTACAATCTTTTCTTTCAAAACATTAATGTCCATGTCAATATATGAAGCGAGACTATCTAGCTTAATAGGATTGATGACATCGAGATAGTAATTGATTTGATTCAATATAATTTCATCGGTACTTTTCTGGGTGAAAACCTTTAGTTTATTGATGAGGACTTCCTTAAATGAAACAAATTTTGTAACCGAAGGCCTCGCAAATAGATTAAATACATTATTATCTTCAGATACTTTTCCAACTAAATTGTCAATTTGATTTTCATATTCTTCAATATAATTTTGAATTTGATTTGTATTCATTTCTATAAGCTTTTTAGCATCTGAGAACTCACTTTTTTTAAGGAATGTTTCTAATTTTAATTTTAGATTATCAAAATTATCGTTAAATCTTTTAAGACCTTCTATTCCTTGTGTTATTATTGATTGAATATGACCTTGGAATAACACCGAAGAAAGCAAGTTCAATTTCTGAGTTTCATTAATACCACTAGATTGCTGGAGTTCATCTATTATTTTATCTTTCGTAGACTTTATTTTCCTATCTAAATCGCTTAGAAATTCTTGAAGTTCAATTTTGAAACTAACCCATTTACTTAAAAGTGTTTTAAAAATTTCGTTAAATTCCACATTTTTTACTAATATTTCACGAATATCATCATCAAGTTTAAACATATAATTCCTAAGTTGGGTAATTTGGGTGAATTTCTCTTCAAGTTCTTTACTTTCAACTTTTTCTAGTAATAAGTCATCCAAATGCCCAAGAAAGTTATATTCTTGTATATCTTCATATTGAGCTAACAAGATACTAATGCGATCTTCTAGAAGTTTAATTTTCGACTTTAAATTTGTGGTGAATTCTTCCTTCTTCTCCTCAAACACTTCTGAAATGAAAGCCTTAATAATGCTGAGTTCATCCATTATTGTGACTTTAGTTTCTTCCCAATCCTCAATCAAATTAAAAGCTAATCGTTTGTATTCGAATTTATTTAATCTTTTATTGAATTTCTTTACTTTATTTAAGATTTTGCGATAAATTTTATCTAACTCTATTTCTGTTTGATGAAACTTGAATTCTTTTATGAAATTTGACATTTTTTCCCGAAATTGAGCAGGTATCTTTTGAAACTCTTGAATTTTCTGATGAAATATATCTAGATCTTCGTTGACTTCTTGAATGGTTTCATCAATGTCTTGAAAGTTTGACTTGATATTTTTTATAGTATAAACGATTTCATCACTAACATCTGGATCACTTTCAATTTTCAGATTTTTCTCCAATTCAATGAAAATCCAGACTGCAATTTTTTTACTTTCTAATATAAAACAAATATTTCGTAATAAGATAATTGTTTTTTTTCTTTCACGCCAATATTTAGATTCTAGTAGATATAAAATCTTTGTAATCTCGTTCTCAATTTCTACTTGATACTCTTCGTAAAGGCGTTTAAAAACGAGTGAGACGCCACCTCTAACATTTTCTGATGGATTTTCAAATTCTTCAAAGATATAATTGAAGATTTCCATAATATTACTTTGACATAGATGATACAGAGCGTTGATAATGATATTCCTGAATTCAGAGTCACCTGTATATAGAGCTGTAATTAAGTTTGCCCAAATTTGATCAAAATTATTTTCCGCTATAGTAACAAGAGAATCAATAACACGGAGTTGGATTCGATAGTTATTCTCTTTTAAAAGATTGATCAACTTTGGAATAATTGGGATTATTTCGGATGACTTTTCTTTTCCAATTTCTCCGAATAACCAAATTATTAACTCCTTAACTCGAGATTTCTCATTGTAGAGAAGATTTAAGAGAACATAAGTTATTTTTTCTTTAGAAAGAAAATATGTACCAAGAATTTTTAGGAGTTCTGCTGCTGATCTTGCAACATCATCATCCTCGTCTCTTAAATTTACAATTATTATGGATAATAATGGTTCATATTCCCGAATCTTTGTATAATCTTGATTTAAAATTTTTTTAAGCGTTTTCATTACTTGTAATTTGACTTTCCAGTCGTTGTCCATGAGTTTTTCTGTGAATTCTTCAATGATGTTTTGCAATTCCTCTCTATCGATGTGTAGCGAGAGAATTAAATTTCCCATAATCTTCACCGCTAAACGTCTAATCGATGATTCTTGATCAAATAGGCGTAACCTAATCTCCTGCATAAGATCAATTAATAAATTCGGGCGATACATGGTTATCTGATAAAGTATTTCCAAAGAAACTAGTCTAACCCAGGAGTTAAGATCATTTATAGTATTTGCTAAATTTTTAACCGTTCTTAAGGAAATCGCGGGAGATTTATCACATATTTTATTCAATAATGTTAAAGTATCATAAATTAACTCAGTATCAGTATTGGCGGGGTGTTCAATAATTTCAAATAATTCACTTGCTGCTTTTTCGTAACTACCACTTAATATTAAATCTTCAACTTTTTTTGCGTCAAGGGTCAGAATAGTCAATAGTTAAGAGCCTACTATAGTGTAATTCTATTTTTAAACCAATTATCTTCTTGTTGTTAGTATTTAAAAATGTTTTTCAATATTAACATAAAATTCTGTCGTTTTAAAATTAATGGGAAGAGAAACGAAAAAAAAAGTAGTAAAAATAATTTTACTATTAGGATGATTATTCACTCAAACAGTTCAATAATTGCAGTTCCGGGAATAGAAATTCTCTCCCGATAGGTAAGAATCCCCTCTGGAACTTCCTTTGTTTTAACTAAACCCCTTTTGATGTCTTTTTCAGAAATGTATCCTCTCTCACCAGCCTCGAATTGTTTTACAATATTTCCATTCTTATCTTTAATATCTACTTTGGTAATCGTTCGCTGCTCGACATCAAAAAATACTTTGTTTCCTTCGACTTTATTCACAGTCGCTTCGGTAATGATTAAATCTCCACAACGTACCATTCCTCGCATCTCGATATTTACTTCTAATAAAGTACCAGCTCTTCCTTGGTTAAGATGGTCTTCGAATAATTTAGTGATTAATCCGGTTGAGAATAATCCATGTGCTATAACACCTTTAAGACCCGCTCGTTCAGCGATCGCATCATTGGTATGAATTGGATTTGTATCACCAGACGCTTTAGCATAGCTTTTTAATAGTTCCCGTGTTACCCCTTCAAACTCATCCTTTATAACAAAACCAACGCTATGGTCTGAAATTTTCACCATGTTAATAACCTCCTTTCCTAACGCCTGCAGTTATTGTCACATTGCAGACAGATTCTTCGTTTTGATTTACTACATTTACCAAAAATTGGTAGAATAACATCATATTTTTTTCATTTAGCCATGCGTCTACACATTTTCCGGTTGCCGTTAATTTATCACCCGGTTTAACATCGACGCATCCTTCCCAGTTATACACATTAGCAGTATGTAATAAATATCCAGGATCGAGCATGATGCCTCTTGGTTTTCCATCTTGCACAACGGTGAATCCAATAAGTAATTGATATACCGCTTTAATCGTAAAGAAATTGGCGAATCCATGGCACGCAACTATACCATCTTCCTCAGGACCAACATATTTTGGGTCAGTTATTCCAT
>JBHLLM010000214.1:0-5454 GCA_048885575.1 Candidatus Hermodarchaeota archaeon | reverse complement strand
ATATTTAGGAGCTGCTTCGATTAATCTATAAATTTGTTCGTTTGTTAGCCATAATTTCATATAAAATGTCGCTTTTAAAAGATAATATACTCCATCAGTAGCTTCTAGTAGAGGTGCCTCAAACTCGTCAATTCCTTCCTCATATAAATCTAATAAAAATCTCTTAACTTCAGTTTCATTCAATTTTATATTCAAAGCATCCGCTAAGTATAATGCACAATAATAGAGGTCGGGATTTTTTAATGTAACCAGTGGAATAGTTATTAACCAATCGGTCATATTTTTCGAAATATAATTTTTTATATGAGTGAAATCAAATTTTTCTTCTAAATGAAATATGCTAATTATACGATAAATTAGATATAAGAGTTGTAGTTTCTCTTTTGCATCTGCTAAATCCTCCAATATCTCAATTTTTTGTTTATTTAACACTAATTTTTTTTCAAATTTCTTATGTATCTGTATATATTTCTTTAAATTTTCCTTTTTTTCTGGATATTTGTCAATTAAATCCTTTAAGTTTTTCAATTCTACAATAAATTCTAAACTCAAGAAATTCGCCGATTTCAAATTTAGCATAATAATATTAACATTTTCAATATCTACTAAATAGGCTACCACTTTCTCTAAAAAAATTTCATATAAAATAGGAGCTATTTTTAAATCATAAATTTGATGTATTGCATATTTCTTGTTTATATCTTCGGCTGTAATTTTAACAAAAGGATCTAAAAAAATATATTCTAACATCTCTCTTTCAAATCCAAGAGAAACTAATTCAGATTTAATAAAATCTAGAAGTTTTGGAACTTGGATATTTAACTTATCGGTTACATTGTTATTTATGGTCCATAACTCATTAATCTTTTCGTGAAAAAATTGATCTAATTGATTAAATAAGTAGTCTTCATTATCTAAGTATAAGCTAGAAATATTCAATAATCCTTGATATATCATTTAAAGCTGTACCAAATTGTAATTTAATTAAATTCTCTGATAGTAGCGATGTTCTTTAAAAATTATATGTAAGAATAAAAATTAAAAGTTTTTTATAATAAAATAAAGAAAAACTACAATGTATTTCAAGAAATCGAAGTCTTTAATTTTAGGTTGAAATAAGTTTAATATTTATGATTAATTCTTATTCAATATCCTTTAAAGATTTTAATTTAAACCCAAATAGGCATCAAATGCCAACTTGTGTTAATTTATGACGAGTAATATATTCGGTACCTCTGGAATTAGACGCGTTTTTCAAAACTATTCCGAATCAGACTTGAAATTTACACCGCAAATGGCTTTAGAAGTTGGTTTAGCTTTAGGCACATATTTAAAAGGAGGTACTGTTGTTATTGGGAAAGATATCCGAACTTCTGCTTTACCTATCGAATACGCATTAATCTCTGGTTTGGTGAGTACAGGCTGTATTGTTAAAACATTAGGAGTAGTAACTACGCCCACTTTAGCTATATCTTCTCGATCTTTAAATGGTAATGCAGCAGTAATGATTACCGCTTCACATAATACTCCTGAATATATTGGATTGAAACTTTGGAATCCTTCTGGAGTAGGATTTTCCCCAGAACAAGAAGAAGAACTAGAAAGAATATACAACGATAAGGACTTTGTTCAGATCGAATGGGACCAAATTGGTAAAATTACTCAGGTTAACGATATTAACGACAGCCATATATCAGAAATTATTAATAAGATCATGTTTGATGGAAGTAAGTTGAATATTATTGTAGATCCTGGAAATGGATGTGGTTGTGATATAGTTCCAAAATTGCTCAGCAAATATGGGTGTAATATTGTAACATTGAATGCTAATCCGGATGGAAGATTCCCTGGAAGGTTATCAGAACCTAGTAAAGAGAATCTAACTCAAATTTCAAACTTTTTAAGAATGTCCTCTCAGACTGATATTGGTATTGCTCTTGATGGCGACGCTGATCGAGTTATTTTCTTAGATGAAGATGGAGCAATTGTCGATCCAATTCGTTTATTAACACTATTGGCCAAATTTATAATTCATGAAAATGAAGAAAATTCATCTTCTAAAGCTATGAAATTATCGACGCCAATAAATTCTTCGAGTTTGATCGAAGACATTTTGAACCCATTAGGATGTGAAGTTATAAGGACGGAGGTAGGAGATATCAAAGTAGCAATTGCTTTAAAGAAAATGGGAGGTTTTTTAGGGGGAGAAACTTCTGGAACATATATCTGGCCAGAATTTCATTATGGTCCAGATTCTATTGTTACTATTGCAAAAGTGCTACAAATGATTGTTGAGACCGGGAAAGATTTACGATTTTTACTGAAAGATATTCCAACTTACCCTTATTATGCTGAGAAATTCAAATTGAAGAAAGATATTCCATTCACCGAAAAAATTTACCAGAAAATAATCAAAGAAATGATAGATGCGTTTAACATACTGGGAATCAAAGTTAATAGAATAAATAAAATGGATGGATGTCGTTTTGATTATGAGGAGGGGTGGATGCTAATAAGACGCTCCGGTACAAGCCCATACCTTAGAATTTCAGGTGAATCCAAAACAGATATGGAAACCACAATAAAGTTCAACAATATAGCTAAAGAAAGAATGGAAGAACTATATCTAATTTGAATGTAATTAATACTTTTTAAAGATTACTTATTTTTGTTAAAAATTTTGGTTCATCAGGATTTAGTCCGTTCGCTCTTGCAATTTCTAAAACTAATAGCTGCACAGCTAATATCATAACTATTGGTTGTAAATCCATTAGAGTATTTGGTACTTTTATACTAATATCAACTGGTTCTGGAAGGCTATTGTTTTTTAAATCTTCATATACTGCAAGTATCGTTGCTTCCCTCTCTTTTATTCTTTTTAGGAGCCTTAGTAGATTACTTTTCCTTTTATCTTCTTCATGCGGAATTATTGCTAATATACATGTATTAGAATCTGCCAGAGTAATTGGACCATGGGGAAATTCAGCAGTAGAATACGCTTGGCCAAAAATCCTGGCTCCTTCTTTTAACTTTAAAGCTGCCTCCATTGCTGTAGCGAAGTCAGGACCACTTCCAAGAATAAAACAAAAACGGGTTGATTTTAAAAAATTAGAATAATTTTTTATATTATCATGTAGAATCGGCAGTATTGAATGAATTTTATCAGGAATTCCTATCAATTCGATCCAAATTGAATTTATTTCTTCATAATTAATAGATTTATTTTCTTTTGAAATCTCGAGGGATAATATAGCTAGCACTGCTAATTCCGCAACATAAGTTTTAGTAGCAAGAACTGAATTTTCTTTACCACATTTTAAATTAACTGTGTAATCACAAATTTTTGCTAAATTCGAATTTCTGTTATTAGTGATTCCAATCGTTAAACTACCAATTTCTTTTGAAATCATGATAGACTCTAAAGTATCTTTTGTTTCTCCACTCTGAGAAAGAGCTATAACGCAATCTTCTTTTTTTAGAATAGGTTTCACGAGATACTGGAATTCCATTGAAAATTCGGTAAAACTAGGAATCTTCGTTATCCGATTGAACATATAAGACATCGCAAATCCTGCATGATAGGAACTTCCTGCTCCTATGAGGAAAATGTGTTTAACTTTTCTCTCAATTATCTTTTTTGCAATATTACTAATAACTTTTTTTTGTTCAATCACTTTTCTTAGAGAAGAAGGAATTTCATATATTTCTTTCTGAGTAAATTTACCTAATGTTAAAATTTCGTCCATATTACCCTTCCCACTCACATCTACCGCATTTTTAATAATATATAAAAATCAAAAAGTACAGATAAAATATGTTATTTTCGATAAAGCTGCTTAATATTATGAAGCTTTAATAATGTTAAAATACCTATTATTGTTTTTTAATTTAATTAACAATAAATTACTTCAGAATAACTAGAAAAATATAATATTAATAATTAAAGTAAATTTATTGTTTAATATCCTATGAAACTCGAAATGTATACTTATAAATAGTGTGAATTTTTACTGTGTGTGGCATATTTGGAATAATAACTAACCAAAATCTCTCGATAGGAAAAGTAGCTCTTGAAGGAATAAAGCGCTTAGAATATAGGGGTTATGATTCTTGTGGAATAGTAGTCCAATTAGATTCTAAATTGCTGGTGAAAAAAGATGCTGGAAAAATAGATGAGATACATAAAAAATTAAGGTTAGATGAATTCCCTAGTGGTGCAAAATTAGCTCTAGCACACACAAGATGGGCAACACATGGACCACCTACGAAAATAAATGCACATCCCCATTTGGATTGTAGTAGTAAAATAGCAGTAATCCATAACGGAATTCTTGAAAACTTTATTGAATTGAAAGCTGAATTGAAATCGAAAGGTCATATATTCAAGTCTGATACTGATACTGAAGTCATCTCTCACTTGGTTGAAGAATACATGAAATCTCAAATTGACTTTAAAACGGCTGTTGCTAAATCAGTAAATCGATGTGAAGGAGCTTACGCTGTTGCTATTTGTCATGCTGAATATCCAGATTATTTTATAGTTGTAAGAAAAGAATCACCGTTAGTGATTGGGATTGAAGAAGGTATAACATCTTATTGTGCTTCAGACATTCCTGCATTCCTCCCCTACACTAGATCATGTTACATTATGGATGAAGATGAGATGGCGGTTTTGAAAGCAGGAAGTGTTGAATTTTACGATTTAAATAACAGTAAAATAGTAAAAGAAAAGGAGCTCCAAAAAATCGAGTGGAGTATCGATGCAGCTGAGAAAGGAGGCTACGATCATTTTATGTTGAAGGAAATACATGAAGAACCAATAGCACTAAGAAAAACCTTAAGAATTCCTGAAGAGAAGTTGGAAGATTTTGCAAGAGTAATTTGGGGTGCAAAACATCTCTATATAACTGCTGCTGGTACATCTTTTTATGCTTCGTTAGCAGGTAAATTTATCATTACTAAATTTCTTGGCAAATATATTCAGGCAATAGAATGCTCTGAATTTCAAACTCAATTGGGAGATGCTTTACAAGAGGATTCTGTTATTATAGCTGTCTCACAATCTGGAGAAACTGTTGATCTCATTGAAGCAATAAGATGGGCTAAAGACAAATTGTTAAATAAAATAAAAATTATCAGTATTACTAATGTCGTTGGATCATCTCTAACGAGATATTCTGATCATGTCATAGTTACTCAAGCAGGTCCTGAAATTGGAGTTGCTGCAACTAAAACCTATTGTACTCAAGTTCTTACTCTTAGTCTAATCGCTTTAAAAATTGCTTATTTGAGGAAATTATTACCTGAGGAAGAACTTAAAAGTTATTATAGCGCACTATCAAAAACACCAGATATTATCGAATCACTAATTAGTAAAAGCAGTGATTTGATTAAAAGTATCGTTGTTAATTTAGAAAAGAGTCACAATTTTTTTTTCTTAGCTCGGGGGATCTC
>JBHLLM010000213.1:0-5458 GCA_048885575.1 Candidatus Hermodarchaeota archaeon | reverse complement strand
CGTATATAATTTAAAAGAAGAGGGATATTTCATCTCAAGCTCTTGCTAGAACTCATAAATTAAATCCTAATATTTAACGATTTAATCATTGAGATGATATTATTATTTAGTTTCTTGGGTTTCTTTCTCTTTCCGTAATTTTTGAGCTCGTAAATACCACATATTAATTAGTGATCAACTGGTAGTATAGCACTCGTCATCAAACCCAAAATCAAATTCATTTTCTTCTTCTGACATAGGATATTATCACTCTTTAAATTCTATCTATAATAAAATAAATAGTAATATTAAGGGTGGGTTTTATAAAAAATAAGAATTCTAACGAGTTACATATTTTTAAAAACTGTTTTTATCTCAGTTCTTGCGGAACTATCGCTTGAATCCTATCATTTATGATTCATACGTTGAGATACTATTTATTTAAGTTTATATTAGCTTTTTTTGATTTTTTTTTTAAGTCGATTTTTTTTTAATACACTTACTAATGATATTAATCCATCAGTGATGCCTCATCCTGTACAGTAAGCGTCTTCAACTCTTAATGTGTGTCTTTTTACTTTATTTTTCCATTCTGACATTTGTTTTGTGCTTATTTTTTTATTCAATTAATAAAAATATGAGAAGGGATTCTTAAAAGAATTTGTATTATATTTAATAGTTATATTGTATTAAGTTCTCATTTAAATAAAAACTATAAATAGTTCCTTCTTTTGCATAATTATTAATAATTTGATGTTATGGTAAATCGATTAAAAATGGGATTGAAGCGTGAACTCTCAGAAATGAGAAAAACAATGGAAGATTTAATTTTAGAATTGCACGAAACCAATTTAGCTATTAGAGAATCGTTAAAGTTAACTTCGGATACAATAAGAGAAATGTCCAATACATTTTCGAAAAGTTTGGCAGATACTTTAAAAGTTATGCAAGACATGAGAGTTCAAATAGATGTTAGAGACAGTGTCTTAAAGAGTCTCGGGATTGATGGTTTAATTCCAGATTTATTTAAAAAAAAGACCTAATTCTAAATGGTTAAGTGCCTAAAATTTATGTTTTAATTCACAATATATTATTTTTGTCTTTTTTTAAAAACCAGATATAATATTACAAGAGATAAAGCGTAAATAATAGAAATAATTATCCACAAAATAAATTCTGGAAAGTTGTTAAAAATTAAAGCTGAAATGGCTCTATAAATGAAAAAGATTGTAATAAGTGAAAGCAATTGAATTTGTGATTTAAGTTTTTCCATTTTGTTAAGAAATTTTGTTAAATTTAATTAATAATAATCATAATAATCAGTATTATAAAAGAATTTAAACTATAAAATACAGATGTCGAAAAATCCTCCAAATTGCTTTATATGTGGAAAAAATTGCGAAAATAAACTAGATAAGTGCTTTTATTGCATTTGCGACACAAATGTTTGCGATATGTGTATTAATTCTGTAAAAAAAAACGAGAATACTTGGATTTGTCCCAATTGTAATGAAGAGCGGAATGTAGAAGAGAGCATGCTGTTTAGAGGTTAATATTTTATAAAAAAACAAAAAATATATTACTTTTTTAATCTAATCTATTATTTCAAAAGCCTATGATGAATACTTAAAAATGATTTAAAATCATTAAATATGATATAATCAAGGAAGTCTGAGGCTAAATTTCTTAACTTTGGATTTGGTGATATAAAAGATTATAAACTTTCCATTTTTATTAATAAATCATACCAAAACATATGATGATGGTAAAATTGGCTAAGATTTCAAAAGTATTAGAAGTAAATAATTGTAATGATGAAAAGCTTTTCCAAGCACTCTATAAGCCTGAATTTTGGGAGGCAATTAATCCTGCAAAAAAAATGGAAGCTAAATTTACTGCACCAAACGTACTCTATACTAAAATTTACGACGAAATTGATGTTGTTAAAATTCCCATCGAAATGGAAGGAGAATTATTGCTTGCGGACAAGGGTGAAGATGAAGGAAAAGGGCGATTAATCGAATTCAATGTGAGAAATAATAAAGATATTAGGGAACTAGAAGGTCGTTTACGAATCAAACCACTCTCTTCTACAAAATCAAAATTAGGCGTCTTTGTAGAGACATTCATCCTTAGTAGTGAATTTCTAAATCTGTTAGGAGGAGGCGCAGATCTAATATTACAGAGAAAAATCTCTGAGATGTTGAGAAATGTAGAGAAATACTGTAAAACAAAAGATCTCCAAGATTTCTTGTGAACTCAAAAAATAATTATCTAAAAATAATCATTTATTAACGGGTAATTTTATATACCTATTGATAAACTCTAAAATCAGGGTTTAAGTATGAATATTTGGATACTTGATTCAGAAAGTGGGATCACGCTTTTGTACAAACCATATATGGATTTACCTTTAGATGAGGATCTCATTAGCGGACTTTTAGCCGCATTAAACCAATTTACTACTTACGAACTAGAAGAAGGGATAGAAAGTATTGAAATGGGGGGGCTCAGGTGGTCTTATTTAGAAGACAAAGAAGCAAATTTATTGTTTATAGCAACATCTGAGAAAGACATTAGTTCAAACATGCTGAAAGCTCGACTCAATGTTATTATGCAGACTTTTCTTGAACAATATGTTTCTAAAGATTTAGAAGCGTGGAAAAACCTGTGGAAAGGAAATACGGAGCTTTTTAGTCCATTTAAAGCTACTATCGATGAGTTTTACTCACAATGGTTGACAGCAGAAAATGTGTCAACTATTGCTGAATATTTTGATATTTTAGGTGTATTTCAGCAGATATTAAACTTACTAATAAATGTAATTGAAGGTCATTTTACCGATGATAAAAAAGAAATAATATATTATCAAATTGAGAAAATGTTTGCAAATTACCTAAATCATCAATACGTTCAGAAAAATCCCGAATTAAGCAAAATTTCGTTTAATCGTGTTTCAGGCATTAACATCATCAACATTAATCCAACAAATTGCGATATGCTTGTAGTAGAAAAGCAAATCATAAATTTAATTAGAAGAATCACTGAGATGATAAAGAGCGAAGAGGGTTATTATGTGACCTTACATTATTTTATTGAAGAAAATATTTTTGAATACTTGATTTCAAACATTTCTCTACTGAAAGAATTAAACCTATTCAAATTTCTCCTACAACTTTTTCTATTTAAATAAATTCCTCATCCCGATTTGTAAAAGCATCAATAAATCTAAAGAACCTTTCAATCTATATAATATAAATAGATTTATTAAAAGGCATTTATTAACATAAGTAATAAAACATTAAATCTATCATTTAGATACCGATGAATCTCCCTCTTTTAATTTTGCTTTTTATACTTTTTATCGCAATTATTATTAGCTATTCTATAAAGGGTGCAGATTTTGTTGCAATATCGTTATTTTGCATGTTTTTAGGTGCTACAATTACCGGTATTCAACTAGGAATTGGCATCGAACAATTTATTCTCGATGTAGAATGGGAAGCTATTCTTATTATCTTAAGCATGAGCATAATTACTAAAATAGCGCAAGATTCAAATGTTTTAGAGTATGTAGCGGTAAAAATGTTTAAAATATCAAGAGGAGATCGTAGAATTTTTCTTTATCTTCTATGTACGATTACTACACTATTAGCCGCTGTCATTTCTGATGTTGTGGTTGTATTAATCTTAGCTCCTGTTGTAGTCCGATTATGTCATTTCTTAAAAATTCGAGCAGGAACTTATTTGCTTGGTATGACTATATGTATTAATATCGGTTCAATAATAACTCCATTTTCAAGTGGAGAAAACATAATTATATCTACAGCATTTGAGCTTGATACACTTTACTTTATTCAATATTATTGGATTTTCTCATTTCTATTGTTATTTCTTACAATTTTTTTAATTGATCGATTTATACTCTCAAAAGAGCCAAATATCGAAGAACAAACAAAAAAATTTGTGCTCGAACTTGTAGATGCTGATGTTATGATAAAAAATAAAAAAATGTTCTATTTCAATAGTTTTGCTATTATTGTTACTATAGTATTTTTTATGATCTTACCTATTTTATACTTAACAGCAATCATCGCAGCTTTAATACTTGTTTTAGTAAATCGAAGTTACACAAAAAAACCGATGGGACAACTATTAAAGGATATTGAGTGGGAAATAATTTTCTTCTTCATTTCTTTGTACGTAATTATTGGAAGTCTTTTAAGAGCGGGATTTACAGAAATCTTTACTTCCATCCCCTTTGAATTACTCGATCCTATTTTGATATCATTTATTCTCCTTATCTTAGTAAGTTTAATTTCAGGTTTCGTTGCGAATACTCCTACTGCATTAATTTTTATTCCAATTGTGCAAACCCTTATTACTACATTTAACTTTCCTTCTGTCCCTCTTTTATTTGCATTTATTATTGCTATAAATATAGGTGGAAACCTTATCCCCCAAGGAGCAGCAGCAGATCTAATGACTCTTAAGGTAGCACAAGATAGTGGCGTTGAAAATTTAGGATACAAGCGTTTATTAAAAACGGGGGCTATTTTTGCTCTGATTCATATAGTAAGTGCAATGGGATTTCTATTTATCATTATTCTTTTTTACTAAAGGGAATCTAAAAAAAAATAGAGGTTTAGGGAAAGATTCCTCTCAACTCTATTGCTTTTGCAATTCGCGATACCGCTATTATATAAGCTGCTGTTCTTAGGGGTATTTTTCTCTCTTCTGAAATTTTATATGCTTCATCAAATGCTTCGATGATTATCCTTTTAAGTTCGGCATTAATCCGATCGAGTTTCCAGAAGTACGAATTGATATCTTGAATGTATTCAAAATATGAAACACACACACCTCCACTATTGGCGAGTATGTCAGGTAACACTCGAATTCCTTTTTTATAAAGAATTTTGTCTGCCTCTGGAGTTGTTGGCCCATTTGCCCCTTCTACGATAATTTTACATTTTATTTCATCTGCATTTGCTTGAGTTATTTGGTTTTCTATAGCAGAAGGTATCAGAACATCGCATTTCGAAGTTAGTAGCTCCTGATTACTAATTAGTTTATAATTATCGTTTTTATAATCTTTAAGGTAATTTCCTGCTCTCGTCCATGCTAATATTTCAACTACATTTAATCCATCTTCAGAGTAAATTCCTGCTGAGAAGTCTGATACGGCTTTAACCTTACAGCCCTCGTTATACAATAGCTCTGCGATTGTACCACCTACATTTCCTAAACCTTGGACTATAATTGTTTGAGATTTTAAATCTAAGCCTAATTTTTCACATAAAGCTTGAAGTACATAATACATTCCCATTCCTGTAGCAGGTTCTCTACCAACAGATCCACCAATCTCCACCGGTTTTCCAGTAACAACTCCTGGAATAGAACGCCCTTTTTGCATCGAGTAAACATCCATTATCCAAGCCATTACTTGTGCGTTAGTATTTATATCCGGAGCAGGTAT
>JBHLLM010000212.1:0-5469 GCA_048885575.1 Candidatus Hermodarchaeota archaeon | reverse complement strand
TATTAGCGGATATTACCAAAATAAAAGAATTCACACTATCAGTTCCAGATGGTACTACAATTAAGGAGATTTTAGAAAGACTTATTTCTAAGTTTGGAAAAGACTTTGAGAAAAAAATTTTAGAATCTTCAGACTCTTTAAGTAAATACATAATTTTAGGTCTAAATGGTAAAGACATAAGGACTCTTGATAATTTAAAGACACATGTCAACCATAACGATGAAATTCTTGTTCTACCTGCTATCGCAGGAGGATAAAGAGAAAATTGTATACAATAACAATTTTCTAAAGAAGGTATGGAATCAAAAGTTCCTGTGTAGCTTTTTCTACAATTAGTTTCTCAGATAATTTATTGAATTCATTACCATACAATACTTTTCCTTGAGAGTTTAAAGCATCTGAATACCTTAATGTCACTTTTGCGGCAAAATTTATGGCTTCCTCTTCAATTTTACCCTGAATGAGGGTTATAGGTCCTTTTACATTATAAGCTTCCATTATGATCTCATCTGGACCCTTTAGGTGGAGTAAGAAGTTGTTTTCAAGTTCGTTTCTTCCAACGATAATTTTAGACCCGTTAAACCGGAAATGTCTACCATACTTTAGAAGCTTAACCCCCTCCATTGAAGGATTTTTACTATATTTAAGATAATCCTTCATTCGATTAGCAAATTCTTTTTCTGTAAGTAAACATCCTCCGCAGGCATTATATTCATATAATAATCCATGAGTTCTCGCGAGTTCTAATTGCTTTTTTCTGCTCCTCCCTTTAATTCCTAAAAGTTTTGACCTATTGATTAATCCTTTTTCTTCTAAATCTGTTGGTCTCAATAATAGTGCAGATAAAGGTCTAAGCAATTTTCCTTTAAGATCAGCCTCCTCTTCTATAATTCTCAAAGCTTTTAGATTCTGAGATTTAGGTCTTTGATCGAGAACTTCTCCGGTAAATATGAAGTCAGCTTTAATTTTTTCAGCGAAACACTTAGCTTTCTTTAAAATGTAAATCCTACAATCAATACATGGGTTGAGATTTTTACCATAGCCAAATTTGGGATCTCTTATTACTTCTAAGTAGTCGTCTTCCTTTTGAAGAAAATAGGTTTTTATCCCTAACTTATCATAGAAAAGATTTAAGCCACATTCTGCATTTTTGTACGCCTTGTCACATATACAAAATGGAGATTTAAAATTTAATCCAACAACTTCTATATTCTGTAATTTCAAAACTAAACAGGCAATTAGACTGTCTAAACCACCAGAAATCAATCCAAGACCCATAGGGGTGTCTTTTTTAACATCAATAAACAATTTACCACCATAGCTCATAATTTCTTTAAAATCATTATCCATTCTGGTTTATCAGAAGGATTTTCTTTTATTTCAATTAATTCCGCAATACTTTGCCTTTTACAACTTTCTGGGATATTCTTAAGTGCTGGAGGAAAATCCAAATAAACTTCTAAAATTGTATCCTTCTCAAGTTCTTCTAGTGTTAGCTTAGTATATACGAATGTAAGCGGGCACATTTTGCCTCGAATGTCCAGTTGTTTGCTATCTTTGTATAATGGTTTATCTCGGCTAATCATTGCAACTATCTAAACCCCCATAATTCCCAATCTCAACTAAATCTTTAGCACTCTCTCCACATGCTTTACATTTATTATCTCTATGTACTTCAATGAAATCAAAACTGTTTTTTAAGAGATCTACATACATAATTTTATTTGTCAGTAGTTCACCTACTCCTAATATATATTTTAGTGCTTCATTCGCTTCCAAACAACCTAAGACGCCAGGCACGAATCCAATTACTCCCGCTTGAGAACAAGACATGCTTGAATCTGCCTCAGTGATATCGCCAAAGACGCATCGATAGCAAGATGTTTTACTTTCAGGGTCTACAGTCATAATTTGTCCATGGAATCTCAAAACGCCTGCAATTGTAAAGGGAATTTTTAAATTAATACAAGTATCATTAATCAACATTTTGGTTGGAAGGTTATCCGAGCCTTCAATAACAAAATCTGAGCCTCTAAGCAAATCTTTAGAATTTTTAGGTGTAATTCTATCATTAATAATTTCAACTGTGCAATCTGGATTTAACAAGTTCAGTTTTTTCACTGCACTTTTAGTTTTTTTACTGTTAATATCGTTCGTAAAATGAAGGATTTGGCGATGTAAATTAGATATTTCAACGGTGTCATAATCAATTATCTGGAGAATTCCTATACCTGCAGCAACTAAATAGTATGCGGTCGATGATCCGAGTGCACCTAACCCTATAAGCGAAATCTTCGAATTCAGTAGCTTTTTCTGTCCTATTCCGCCAACTTCTTTTAACACTATTTGACGGGAATATCTTTCAATTTGATCATTAGTTAAATCCATATCTTTTCACTATTTATGAAACAATAAATAAAAAAATCTTTTTGTACTATAAAAAAAAAGCTGCAATTTTTACATAATAATAAAGAAATATTGTAGATATAGCACGATTATTAATTTAGAAATACGTTTCTAATCAATCAAGATATCTGAAAATCTCTTTTAAGGGTTTTCGAGGTCTAGGTTCAGGAATATCGCCATAAGGATATCCTAATGGAAGGATAGTTAGTAAATAATCTTTTTCTTTAAGAAACGAGTAGTCTCAAAAATTTTGATTAGTGTATCTTAGTCTATGGAACGAGAATCATATCTTCTAATACTCCTTCTTTCTTTTAATAACCTTATACCCTTATCTTCACCCGTAATAAATACCTTTTTAATAAACTTTTAGAGCATCCATTCTAATTTATTCAATCTTTGGTACTAATTACTTTCTTATTAATACACCTATTTTTCCACCAATTTTTTGTCTTGATTTGCCTTCCGCAACATCAAACACATTCTCGTCGATGAGATCGTAGATCGAATGCTTTAATGTAATTAATGGTAATTTTTGAATTTCATTTATTTCAATTAACTCATCAATGGTTATAGATTCTCCGGGTGATATTATAGATTTAATAAATTTTTTAATTTCGGCTAAATCGGTTGTCACGGTTAATAGATCGCGGTTATCTTCTTTCATTACAGATATCTTCGATAGACTTATTTCTGACATTAAGAATTTCATTTGTTCTTCAAGTAGTTTAACTCTACCCTTCAACTCCGAAATAGTATCTTTACTTGTCTTTTTAGGTTTAGATTTCTGCTCGTAATATTTTTGAATTAGCTGATAAAGTTGGGATTCTTCAAGACCAGCGCTTTGTATTTTATTTACTTTATCTCCTTTTTTATCTTGTTTATTAAATTTGATTCCGATTTCCTTTGCCAATTTATCTAATAAAGAAACAGTTAGATCCTCCAAACTCGCCATAAGAACTCATCTATTAAGATTTGGTGATATCGATTTATTTTTGATCTAGGAAGTTATTATTTTAAAACACATCTCATAAATAACTCTCTAATCACTAATCAATATTTATTTTATATTTTTATAAAACTTTATAGAATGTAATTAAAACTCATTTCTATTAACTTACTATATTCAAATTTAACAAAATTTATTATATATGATTCTTACATCTTAGGTGAAGAGCATTGTTTTTGAAAGATGCTCTATATGGTTCAAAGGTTTTTTCAATGGTTAAAGGTACAGTAAAATGGTTTGATAGCCGCAAAGGCTATGGATTTATAACTCGAGAAGATGGTTCTGGCGATATTTTTGTTCACTTCTCTGCTATTCAAGGAGAAGAGAGTGAATTTAAAATTATTTACGAAGGAGACATCGTTGAATTCGAAGTTACAGAAGGTAGTAAAGGACCTCAAGCAAGTAATCTAACTGTCGTTGAGAAAGGTCCACGTCAGAGTTTTAGATCAGAAAGACGTTAATAAAAATTAATGATATAGTTAATTTAGAACGTGTGAAAGAGTAAGAAATATATAAGGAAAGGTCAGAAAAATAGAAGCGCATAAAATACTCGCGGGAGGAGAATTTTACTTTTTATTAGTTTTTGATTTTTCCCCTTTTTTTTATTATTTTTTTTCAAATCCTAAGTATTATGTAAAATTATATATGACTAAATTTCTATTATTGAAAGTGAAATGGTAGTCCTTTTCGAATCTTATGGTAATTTTACCTCAGGTCAAACATCATATATGGCTCTTGTTTCAAGAAAATCCAGAGGAACGATTACTTTAACGGATAAAGAATTCATATTTAAGTCTGAAAAGGATAATATTTTATTTAATTTGAGAACGAATGATATTCAAAACTTTTCAATAAAGAATCGATTTAAACTTCCGACAATAGAATTGATAAGCGTCCAAGGAATCAACTATACATTTTATCCACACAAAAAAGCGAGAAGTTCGCTTGCCACCTCAAAAAAAGCAACCGAGCATTTATTTAGGGAATTAACACGGAGCAGGTTTAAAAAAGGTAAACCTATCCTATTTGAAACGAAAGGGAATTTCAAGCGTAGCGATTCAGAACAAGGAATTTTTACATCCGAAACATCCACTGGAATTATTTTTCTAAACGAGGATTACTTATCATTTAAACCTTTTACAGAGAAATCCATTACTCAAATCTTAATTCTAAACATTGATGCTATCTCAAACAACATCGCTGTAATCGTTCAAACTAATGATGGTAAATATTATATGTTTGAAGCTCTTAAAAAACAGATTGGGAGATATACAATTGATAAAGCAAAATCAGAAAGGGTGTTTGAGCTAATTAACCAAGCGTATATTTACAAAATATCAGAACAGGCACGTTTACAGAAAGAAGAAAAAGAAAAAATCGATCAGATAAAATCGATGATACAAGTCTCAAACAAATTAAGGCTTGATATGATTAGAACGGCATTAAGTATGGACGAAAAATTATTTACTGAAAAGGTATTTCAATGGGCGACGCAATTTAATTTTATGATAGACGGAGATTATCTAATTATTAACCAGGATACCACATCAGATTTTCTTACCGATTTATCTTCGGAATCGAATATATTATCACGGAGAGGATTAAAAATAAAGTGTCAATTTTGCAAACAATCAATAGAATATGGAGCCATTATATGTCCTTATTGTGGAAAAGAAATTGCTGATCCTTAAATTTCTAACTTTTTGTTCTCTTTAATCGCCCCATTGTACTAAACGTCGTTCTCCTTCTAGAGATCGCAATCGTGAGAGCTCTTGGGAGACTTCTAACGTTCCAATATACTTACCATTTTCGTCCTGCATAGCAAAATACCGAATCAATATAAACGCTCCCTCAGCTTGAATCCAGAACTCGGCAACTCTTTTTTCTCCTGATTTAAATTTCTCTAAAATATCTTCTACAATGTCTACACTCTTAGGGGGATGACACTTTTGAACCTTTCGACCAATAATTCCACGGCTTCTTGGGAAAATTCGATCTTCTGTGTCTGAATAATACGCTACCTCATCATTCTCGTTTACAAATGTCAAATCCACTGG
>JBHLLM010000211.1:0-5476 GCA_048885575.1 Candidatus Hermodarchaeota archaeon | reverse complement strand
TTAATCTGGTCAGTATAGAGTAAGGGAAATGCTGCAAAAGCTGCTGCTTCGGCTGCCATTCGCCCAACTATTAAATGATCGGGATGAACCTCGTACGCAACCCAAGGATCAAAAGTTACTACGCGATCAGCTTTTAACTTCCTTACAAAATATACGAGTTTTTTCCGTAATTCAGCACCATCAATAAAACCTGCGTCGGGGTAATCAAGTATTATAGTTTCTCTTATTCCGATTATTTCGTTAGCAGCTTTTAGTTCTTTTTCCCTAGTAGCAGCAACTTGTTCTTTGGTTAAATCTCGCCTTAAGGTTCCTACTTCTCCGCTCGTACAACATAATGCGTATGTATGATGTCCTTCTTCTGCCCATCTTGCAAGTGTCCCGGCACAAAATATAGAAAGATCGTCGGGGTGAGCAAAAATCGCCACAATATTCAATTTTTTAGTATCTATTTTTATCACCTCTTAATAATAATATAAAGTCCTCTTTTAAGGTTATTTTGAAAGATCTTTTTTTGCATTTTCAATTAATTTCTCAAGATCGTTTTTAATATCATCATCTAAGGGCGTTGGTTCATGTTTTGCAAGGAGCTCCTCTTTACGCCTACGACATCGTTGCTCCATGTTAGTAGAATCAGATTTTAGCCAGTTTTCGTAATTTTTTCTATCCAAGAGTTTAGGAAACCACAACTCCTTCCGTATATTTTTAACCGTATGCAGTTTGTTTAGAAACGTTCCCTTAGGTCCAACCTCACTAATGAGATCGGTGGCAAAGAATTCATCATCAAATTCGATTAGTCTATTGGCACTTTCTAAGTACGAGATAATTTCTGATTGCATGAGCAGAATATCTAATGAAGCTCCTTGATCCATTCCACAAATTCCCATATGCCCAAAGATATCTGCCCCAGATGCAATTCCAAGAGAAAGGGTAATCCCGGCCTCCATTCCAGCTTGAGCATCTGGTTTTTTAGAATCAGTCAATCCGGCATTAATATAGACTGGAAATCCATAATATTTACCTATTTGACTCATTGCAATAGAAAATATGGCCTGTTCAGGACCTCCAAAAATAATTTGTGCGGTCCTCATATCAAAAGCATGACAAATTCCGCCATAACATATAGGCATTCCCACTTTGATAAGTTGAGTAATGCAAATTGCCGCTAAAATTTCAGCGTTTTCTTGAGCTAAAGTTCCAGCAACAGTAGCAGGTGCAGAAAGCCCCATTTGAGCCATCGGACCGATATGTACAGGTAGATTCAACCGAGCAGTCTCAAAGAGTAGATCAATCCCATTGAAGGGAAAGCTTAGGGGACTAATGGGTTCAAATAATGGGTAGAATAAAGGGTATTTCTTAGCTTTATCCTCATCTCCTCTAAGAATTATAAGAAAATCTACTAAATACTTTGCTGATCGTCTATCGTTAAACCAAAAAGTGATAGGTTTATCAGTATTTTTTATCATCTCGAGAGCAACCCGAATACAGCGCCACTCGAGGGGGATTTCAAGTGGATCTGCCATGGCACCAGGAATTGTAATTTGTTCTAAAGCATCACCAAGTTTTGTAGCTTTTCCGACATCGCCAAGAGTCGTATACCTTCTTCGATCACCAACATTTTCAATCCAGAACGCTTGACCTGCTGAAGAGTTATAATTTCGCTTACCAACGCCAAATTCGGCTGTTTTAGAAAGATCACATCCATATATTGTGAAGGATTTTCTGGCTTTAGAAACGAGTTCCATTACTAAACTGGACGGGATTTTCACTATATTATCTTTGCTTTCTATTATTGCCCCGCATCCTTCGAACTTTGATAAAATATCTGCGTGGGGCACACTAACACCCGTGTTTTCAAGTATCTCGAGTGATTTCAGATGGATTTTCTCAATCTGATGATCTTCAAGGATTTTAACCTGCATTTTCTTTTTAATAGTATTAATTTATCGGTTGTTAAAACAAATTTCAGCTAATATAAACACTATTCGTTTTCATCTTTATATACTTTGTAGCGTTCAAAACTATAGAAGCGGAATAATTTATATTCGATAATCTAAAGACATTAATAAGGTTCTAAATATTAATCACACGTAGAATTCTAAATTATTATTAATTCTAAGGTGAATTAACGTACCAGTTCAAAACTTTATGGAATTGTACAAATACTTGCCAAAGACTAATTGTAAAAAGTGTGGGAAGCCCACATGCATGGCATTTAGTTTGGATTTATTACAAGGTAAAGTTAAAGTAGACGATTGTACACCTCTTCTGGAGCCTAAGTATAAAAAACAATACGACGCACTAAAAGAGATGCTTGGTTCTGAAGAGGGGCAACAAAAAGAATTGAAGATAAATGTAGATGAAGATCTCTGCGATGGTTGTGGAATTTGCGTCACTGTTTGTCCTGTGAATGCAAGATATTGTCCATCTAGTTTAAGTGGTAAAGCGCCAGATTATCCTCCGGAGGAACATCAACTTTTTCAGGTAGTAGGAGGAAAATGTGAATTATTAAAAATTGAACACTGTAGAAGGTTGGAAGCGGGGGGAAGAGAAAGAGAGTGTCGAGTCTGTGAAACCTATTGCCCTCGCGAAGCAGTTAAAATTGAATATGTTTAATTATTGAAGTTTTAAAATTTATCGAGGATTTCGTTATGAAAAGGTTCACATGTTCAGGTTGTTCGTTGTTATGTGATGATATTATTGTAAAAAGTGACGGTTTGTTCGTGACTGAAGTTATTGGTGCTTGTTTGAAGGGAAAAGAAAGGTTTGATTTAATAAGTGCTCAAAATAGACTTACTAACCCAATGATTAGAAAAAATGGAGAATTAAAACAAGTATCTTGGGACGAAGCTACAAAGAAAGTTATAGAGATCATTAAAAACTCCTCCAATCCACTATTATATGGTTTTTCTAATGTAACTTGTGAGGCTCAAGAAGCTGGTATGAAATTAGCACAGAAAATTAATGGTATTATAGATTCAAACGCTTCTATTTGTCAGGGAAAGTTCTTAAAGAAAGCTAGAAACCATGGAATCAACCTAACGACCATTACAGAGATTATCAATAAAGGAGATTTAATAATTTTATGGGGAGCTAATCCCGCAGAGAAGATTCCTCTCTTATTAAACAAAATTCTCTTTTCTCGGGGTAAATTTCGCATGACGGGCAGAGAAATTAAAACATTAATAATTATCGATCCTATAAAAACGGCATCTTTTAGAGTCATGGGTGTAAGAGATCTCCCCTTGATCCTAAAACCAAATAAGGATATTGAATTGATCCGTATATTAAAAGAAGAATGTTGCTCTGCGGATAGTATTCCATCTGAGGGTGTTGCTGGGATAGACAAAAACGATCTAAAGCGTCTATTACTCCATCTTACTGGTGCTGAAAATGGGGTAATTATTGTTGGTCAAGGAATTATACAACCTCACTCCGATTACGATCTAGTAGAAGAATTATTGGAGTTATTACAAACGATAAACGAAAAGCAAGAAAAAGGTCGAATATCATTGCTCTTAATGGGAGGTCATTTTAACATGGCAGGGTTTGACCATGTGGCGCTTTCAGGTTATGGAACTTGTGGGATGTTAGAGTTTAGAAACAACCAAATCGTGAATACTAAAGAAACCTTAGTTTCAAAAATTGAAAAAGACAACTTCGATTGTTCTATCATTGTTGGAACAGATCCTATTTCTCATTTACCTCATTCTTTAAGTGCTAAATTAGCTAAAAAGCCGGTTATAGTTATAGATAATCATCGCACAGCTAGTTCACATATAGCGGAAATAGTATTGCCTACTTCAATAACCGGAATTGAGAGCGGAGGATTAGCTTATCGATTAGATCAAGTGCCCATTGAATTAGATAAAATAATAAATCCACCTAATAACCTTCCTTCAGATGAAAAATTACTTACTCAATTATACGAATTATTAGATTAATGAGGGTTAAAAGAATATGGAATTTAAATTAATTTCAGTAAGAAAAATTGACAATGATCAAGCATTAGAACACGCTTTTGGAACTGCGAAATCTTTAGAAAATAATTTAGCAGTTTGTTTTATTAATCCTAAAGATTTTGAGAAGTTAAATTTAGTTCCAAGTTTGCACCTAAAAATATCGAATAAAGAAAAAGAAGTAATAGTTAGAATTGAAAAGGATGAAAACATTCCTAATGGGACAGTCCTAATGCCTGTATCTATATGGTCAAATCAATTATCACTAGTACAAAATCACGAATTACTCTATAAAAACATCAATGTGGATGTGGAAGCTACACGCGATCCGGTTACAAAATATGAAGAATTAATGCAGAAACTCGTGGTGAAAAAATAGGGTGACTAAACTTCTCGTAAAAAATGGTTTTGTATTTGACCCCTTCAATAAAATCGAAGGCGAAGTGAAGGATATCTTGATTCAAGGTGGTAAAATCGTTGATAAATTCGCTAGTAATGGCGATGTTCAAGAAATAGACGCGAAGGGAAAAACTATTATTCCAGCAGCAGTGGATATTCACTCGCACATAGCGTCTCAACAACTTAATTGGGTCCGATTACTAGGTTCAAATAACAGTGATTTTCAAAATTATTGGCACGGTTTAACATTAAACACAATTGCAAAAAATTACATTTCTAACGGTTATACATTTGTTCTAGAGGCTAATGTTTTTCCATCGCTCACAAAACAAACGATTCATGACTTACAACGATTGCCCGTGCTAGATAAAGCCTTTTTGTTAAACGCTAGCAATTTATGGGCTCTGGAGCTTGAATTTCAAAAAAGGATGGTTGAACAGGGAGCTACTTTTTTATCAAATCTCTTGGAGAAAGTTAAAGGTTTTGGATTGAAAGCGTACAACCCTTTCGAAGCAGAATATTGGAATTGGAAAGTGGTCAGAAACACCTTATCTGAGAAAGGAAGACTATTTAACTTCACACCTATGGAAGTATACGAAAATCTCGCTAAATATGTTGAGTATTTGGGGTTACCTCATTCTATTCACGCTCACATCGAAGGCTATGAGACTGATTTTTCAATGAAAAATTTGCTCCCTACTTTAAACCATATTAAATCTCTTGGATTGAAACCCTCCCCTAAAAGCGATTTTAAAATAAAGCGTGCTCAAATATTTCATCTAGCACACGCTTCAAGTTATAATATAGAAGGTAATAACTCTGAGTTGATTAAATTTTATAAAGAGAATCCAGATTTTGACATGGATTTGGGATTTATAGGCTTTAATGAAATAAACCCATTAATTACCTCGGATCGTCATCTCATAAACAGATTTATACATTCAACCGAACTGGCTAATCTATTTAGATCTTCTATTCAGTATATCTTCAATTCTTTCTAATCTTTTCTCGATATCAACAAGTTTGTCGAGGATCTGATTAAGTGTCCTATCTTGTTCCCTTCTACGCACTGGAACGCCGGGAGTCGGTGTTGGCCAAGGTCTCTCTGGCCCAAATGGTTC
>JBHLLM010000210.1:0-5480 GCA_048885575.1 Candidatus Hermodarchaeota archaeon | reverse complement strand
TATAATCTTTTTTTATGTAAAAAATTGAAGATTAAATTTAAATTCTTATTGAAAAAAGCTATAGAGAGGGATTTAATATTTCATGAATTTCTATTTTTCTATTATAATGAATATTAAATGAGAAACGAGAAAATTTAATAATCTATAATGAAGAGCTTTATAGAAGATAGTTTGGTATTTAATAAATATACAAGTAATTATAAAATAGATGATAAAAATGTTTAAGAAAATATTGTTAGGTATAGATAATTCTGAAAATTCTATGAAAGCTGTAGATAAAGTAATTGAAATTCAAAAGGAAACGGGCGCTGAAGTAGTGACTTTTCACTCATTTTTGCATCACATCACAGAAATGAGACCTACATTTGTCGGAAGAGGTATACCAGATACGGGTTTAAGTTATGAGATTCATAACGATATTGTTAAAGAAGGTACTAAACTTTTAGACGATATTAAACAAAAATTTGAAAATAGCGGACTTAAGGTCGAAACAAGAAGGATATTTGATTTTGGTCCTGAATATTACATTGAAGAAAAGGTTAAAGAAGAAGGTTTCGATTTAGTCGTTTTAGGATGCGGAGGGAAACACTCAAAACTACGAAGAACATTTGTCGGTACAGTTCCGGAGTACGTTATTAATCACGTCGATGTAGATGTATTAATCGCTAAATAATTTTTTATTTTTCACTTTTTTATTGTTAATCTTTTTGCGTAAGGTTTTGCTTTGTTTAACTAGGTTAACTTGCATCTATTTAAGCATCTTTGAAGAAAGAATTGCAATATTTAATTAATTCTTAAAAATAAAAATAATTATGATCTTTAAGAAATTATCAGAGTGGCCTTCTTCCAAGATACTCAAAATCATGCTAATTATTGGTTTCGCGCTAAGTTTTGCCGTTATTCCAGTAATGCAGTATTTTACACAACTATCGGGATTTCCAGCAGAAATTTTTTCAAGTCAGCTTAGTTTTAGTGGAACACTAATGAAATCGTTTTATGCTTTAACCGATATTACACTTTACCGTATTGCTCCATCTTTAGATTACATTTTTATGACGGGTTATGGGTTAATTCTGTTTAGTTCAGCATTAATTGTAGCAAGAAGATATAGAACCTCTTCATTGCTTCAAAAAGAAGGGTTTATCGTCGCTCTTTCTGGAGTTATAGCAGCTTGTTGCGACGCAATTGAAAATGTTTTTATCCTACTGATGCTTACGGATCCCACTGGTTTTCCAGATTACTGGGCCATCACCCATTCGGTATTCGCGTTAGTAAAATGGATCTTGTTAGTAATAGTCATAATATGGGTAATTTTCTTCTTAATTATCTCGCTAATTAAAGGAAAAAGTACAGATTAAGGAATTAATTTGGCATTTTGAGGTTAATCAAAGATTATTGGACTATGAACAAGATAAATATTAGTTCATCATAATCTAAATTTGAATATAAATAAGTTAATAAAACAACCTATAGGATGAAAAATGAATACATTAGTAATATATTACTCAATTTTCGGAAACAATGAGGGTATTGCCAATAATATTGCGCAAACAAATAATTATGATATTATAGAATTTGATCCAGGGTCGATCTTTCGCGTATTCCAATTTTTCGTAAGGAAGAAGCGTTTAGCTAAAAAAGCGAGACAAATTGATACCGAAAAATACAACGATATAATTATTTGTGGGCCTATCTGGGCTGGAAAACCAGCACCTGCAATAATAAAACTCTTGGAAAATATTGACATAAAGAATAAAAAGGTTAGCTGTAATTTTACTTATACACAAGATTATGGAGAGACTGAATCTCAGATAGCAGATTTAGTTATAAAAAATCAGGGAAATTTTCAACAGGTTATTTTTTGGAATATTAGAAATGAGACTGAGTCTAAATAGAATCGTTAATTAACAAAAATCTAGAAGCGAATGATCGCAAGTTGAGGTGAAACTCGAATTAATTTTGAAAATGTGAATTAGGAAATTATCAATAAATTATAGAGAGAACTTATTAAAGCTCTATTATGTCATTATAGCTATCAATCATATTAATGGTGATTATTATAAAAAAAAAGACTATCGAGCAGGAAATAATTATTAAAAGCACTCCTCACGAAATCTATGAAGTGTTTATGGATTCAAAAAAGCATTCCAAATTAACAGAGAGTAAAACTAAAGTAAGTCGTGAATTAGGAGGAAGTTTTTCTGCATTTGAAGGAAGTTTGACTGGAAAGAATGTGGAATTAGTCCAAGATAAAAAGATAGTCCAAACTTGGCGCGGAGATGGTGAGAATTGGCCAAAAGGGTATTATTCTACAATTACTCTCGTTCTGGAACCTATTGATAAAGGTACTTTGATCAAATTTACACACTTAGATATCCCTGAGAAGGCTTATGAATCAGTGAAAGAAGGTTGGGATGTCTACTATTGGGAACCGCTTAAGGAAATGTTAGAAAAATAAGGAAACTCACAGAAATTTATCCATTAAATACCTTTTTGCCTTAATACTCGTTATATCAAAATCTAAGTTATCAATTATATGCTGTGCTTGATCATTAGCGATATCTCTTGCTTCTTCTTCACTGGAAGCATCAATTTTGAATTTTCTAAATGGAAAAATATAAAATTTTACTTTAACTTCATATTCTGGCAAATTAGCTCCCTTTAATTACTTGAAATTATCTTAAGGTTTTACTATTCTTTAAGAAATCTTGTGTTATAAAATTAAATTATCTAAGGGTTAATTCTTTAAACTTATGAATTAAAATAAAAATTATAAAATAATATGCTATTAAATTTCTCAAAGAGGTTTAGATTAAATGAATGTATACCAAAAGTATATTGAAGATATGATTCAAGGTAAGGTGCCAACACCTCCCATAGCTCAATTATTAGGATTTAAATTTACGGATTATTGTGATGGGTGTACAACCGTCGAAATGGAAATAACAGAGAAATATTGGAATCCAATGAAAACATTGCATGGAGGTGTTTATTGCGACTTAGCCGATGCTGCTATGGGTTTTTCCTTTTTAACTACTTTAAGCGAAGACGAGTTGTTTACTACGGTAGATTTAAGAATAAATTATTTGAAACCAGTAACAACTGGAAAGCTCGTTGCTTCAAGCAAGATAATTAAACGGGGTAAGCGGTTGGGTTATATGGAATGCGAAATAGTTAATGAACAAGGGAAATTAGTGGCTAAGGCAAGCAGCACTTGCATTATTCAAAAAAGAACTTAATTACAGTCTAGAATTTTTTCCCTCATTTCATAGGACAAAAAGGAAAATAGTTAATTAGCGTCTCCTACTTAAGCTTTTCTATAGAAAGAAATAGAGAGAAAATTAAATGGGTTAATCTATTAGAAAAGATTTAAATATGAAAACTTTTTTATCTAGCTTTGTATTATTTTTTTACAAATAAGGCGTATTTAGAAGAAATAGCACATACAGGTTGGCTTAATAGAAATAATACACATTCAATGAAATTGAGCAATAAAGGTAGAAAGTTTCAATTAGGAAAAAATGCTAGACGCAATTTTTAAGATTGTCATTTTCGGCGATGCGGGCAGTGGAAAAACATCATTAATGAAAAGATTTAAGACAGATATGTTCATATCAGATTCTCAGATGACTATCGGAGTTGATTTTGAAACTAAAACCTTTGAGGTAGATGGGAAAAGAGTAAAGTTAATGATTTGGGATTTCGGGGGAGAGGAGCGATTTCGATTCATCTTACCTAAATATTTAAATGGTGCAATGGGTGGGATGTTAATGTATGATATTACTAACTATCCTTCCCTTGCTCACATTGATAACTGGTTATCTGTTATAAATGGTCGAAAGGAGCAAATTCCACTCGTTTTAATTGGCGGTAAAGCGGATCTAGATCTAATTAGACAAATTTCTTATAAAGAAGGAAAGAAAGTCGCGAAGGATAAGGGTTTTAGCGGATTCAAAGAATGTTCTAGCAGGACCGGTGAAAATGTCGATAAATCGTTTGAAGAATTAACGAGAATAATGTTAAGTAGATTCTGATTTAATCACAGTTTTATCGCATCATGGATTCTAAGAACTTTTATTAAATAAGATTAATAATAACGATATTCCAATAAATTCTATAAAAATATAAAGAAAAAAAAGTAATTATTTCTATTGTTTGACTCCTAAGTAAAATAATAACGCACTTATAATCATTGCTGCTCTAATAAATATTAAACTAATCCCTGGATCAAACAAACCGTCTAAAATTCCTCCCATTATATATAAGAAAGCTCCGAGGGACAAATAATAAAATTTTCTCCTGATAACTCCGGTAGACTGTATCCCTTTTCTTAAGAACCCAAATCCGTCAAGAATGAGGATTGAGACTAGGAAGATCAATGCAAGAATTGAAGGAATAGATTCAAAGATGAGACTATCATTAATCAGATCTTCACCTGGATTTACGGGATAAGTGTAGGTTAGAGCAGCTGATGGATCTAAGTACAATAATACATCAAATATAATACCTAAGATTAAATAAATTATAAAAATCGTCCACTTTTTATCTGGAATAATTAATTCAGCTCCAAAATACATACCAAATATTGCGACCCCAGGGAACCACATCCAATTAATTAAACCAATTATTCCCAACGAGTTATCCATATTTGTTTGAGTAACGAGGACTGTTAAGAAATCCAAGAAATCTCCCGTAAAAATAAGACCAGCGAAAAAGTATGTTAAGCCTAGATATAATAGGGGATTACTATGCGTTTTTCTTGCTTTATATACTGCAAATAACCCGAATATAATTGAGAAAAGAAAAACACCAGAGGCAGTAAGTCCATTTAACCAACCAATAATAGAGAGAGGCATTAAATTTCACTATCGTTTTAACTTTTTATAGCTATAAAGATGATTTATATGTTAATTTCATTTAGTGAGAATAAAAAGTTTTCTCAATAATCCAATTTTAATCAGTTTAGATAAAAGTATTAAAAAAAATTGATATTACTTAATTTTATATTGACTTTTTAAGAAATTGACGATGTAATCTTTGACTTTATTTCGGTCCGGTAAACTTGCCACCATACCATATATAGCAGCGTCCCCATCTGAAGATGCTTCGGGATGTTCCTTAATTTCCTTAACAGCATCCTCAAGATCCTTCAAGAATGTATCTACTATACTAGCGTGATGTGGATTAACCATCATATGCAATGCGTTTGGGAATTGAATTCGGTCTAAGTGCCATCCTTTTTTATCCATAATATCTCCTAGGTTGTAGATATCCACAGAGTCGGAAGTAAAGGAGAAAACGCTCATCACCGGATCTCCAATGATATATAGCTCGGGGATTCGATTAATTCCATCAATGAGTTCTTTTGTTGCCTTCATGACAACTTGTGCTAGCTTTAAATATCCATCTTCCCCTAAAGCTTTCATTGAAGCCCACGCAGCAGCGATCGGTCCGCCAGGTCGAGTTCCTCTCATAGAAGG
>JBHLLM010000209.1:0-5501 GCA_048885575.1 Candidatus Hermodarchaeota archaeon | reverse complement strand
GCAATTGTAACTGCTGCCATTAACGCGATGTATAGTCTAGATTTGACGAGAGAAGATATAATTAAAATTGGAAAACAAATTCTTAAAACCGAGTTAGAATTCAACGAGAAAGCAGGTATTACCAAAGATATGAATACCCTTCCTGAATTTTTAAAAAAAGAGCCATCTGAACCTAGCGGGTTAAAATTTACTTTCACTGATGAAGAATTATGTAATTTTTGGAAGAAATTAGATTAACGAGTGAAATCAAAATTCAGTTAAATGTAATTCAGGAATCCTTTTTTTTTCATTATAAATTCTGTTATAATTATAAAAAATAACCCAGGAAGAAGAGTTGGAATTAGAAAAAGAAGAAAAACGACTATTTCTTCTAAACTTAACCATAAAATAACAATAAGAATAAAAGAACTAAAACCACTTAAGGCAAAAATTATTTTAAGTCTTTTATATAGTGAAAGCGAGAAATGCCAACAACAGATTAGCAATAAATCTGAGCTTTCTATTAACATAAATTTCAGAATTACTGACGATTGAAAAGAAAATATTGTGATAAAATTAATGAGAGCAGTCTCAATAGCGATTAAAACTAAGAATATCCTTGTGTTTTTAATAAAAAAATTCAGTTCTAGTTTTATGACAACACTCAACAAAATTGAGGGCAAAATTATGCAAATTGCCAGTAGATATAGTATTAGATTATTTAGAGCTAAAATATTAAATAGAATTGATAAGATTAGACTCATTAAAATTAAAAATGAACCTAAAATTCTAAAAAATGCTCCTTTTTTGCCATGAATGAGCATCTATACACCAATATAAATGAGTAATAATTAATATTATCTAGATAAATCTAAGAAATTATAAATTTAAATAGAAAAAAAAGTATTCTGAATTAAGTCATATTTTTTGGGATCTGTTAAAATTTGAGTAATATGAAAAATGAATAATGAAGAAATTTTAATAAAGCTAGAGAATATCGTAGGTAAAGAATTCGTATCGAATCGTTTGGAGGATCTTTATATTTATTCTCAAGACCCTGGAGCATCATTGCCAAGACAAGTCGATTTTGTCGTTATGCCTGGTACATCAGGGGAAATCCAAGAAATCGTAAAATTAGCAAACCAAGAGAAGATACCTATAGTTCCAATGGGTGGTGGTCTCACATTAAGTGGATTAATAATTCCTGTAAAGGGTGGAATAGTCTTAGATATGAAAAGAATGAACCAAATACTAGAAATTAATCAATTTAGTCGATATGCTCTTATCGAAGCAGGAGTTACAACCGGTCAATTATTATCACATTTAAATGAAAATTATCCGGAGCTCCAGCCACCAATACCAGACGCTCCTCCTTCTGCTACTGTAGCAGGAAATGTGCTGATTCATGGTTCAGGATATTTATCTCAAAGGTACGGAGGTCACGGAGCTATGATTAATGGACTCGAAATTGTGTTAGCTAATGGAGAAATATGTAAATTAGGATCTTGTGCGGTGTCAGATTATTGGTTTGATAGAGGGCCAATTCCAGATTTTATTGGATTGTTCATTAGCGCTTTTGGAACCATGGGTGTAGTTACTAAACTTTCGATACAATTGTTTCCAAAACCTAAAATGAGAGATATAATATTTGGATTAATGAATGATCCCAGAGATATACCAAACTTATTGTTAAAAGTCACAGCAACTGGTTGTGCTGAAGATATACTCTTAGGAATGCAAGATAAACCTGAGTGGATGAAGGGTTACGTTTTTATTATGACTTATATTACAGGCGATGAGGAGGAGGATCTAAATCGTCAGAATAAAGTTCTTAAACGCATCTATCGAAAGTCTAACGCGAGGTTTATGAAGGCTCCAGAAAAAATGAGAGAGCTTTACTTGGATAAACCAATTTTTGCTGCAGGAACTGCCGATTTCAGAAAGGGAGGGGGATTCGAATATGTAGGTGCGTTTATGCCCCTCGAAAAAATTCCCGAAGCATACGAAAAAGGTGCAGCAGTTGCGAGAAAACATGGTATTCCTCCAACATTAGGTTCAAGGTTAATAGGTGGAGTTCATACAGTGGTAATGTTTTTTTCATACTCTTTCAATAGAGCCGATTCTAAAGATATGGAAAATGCTAGAAATGCACTTCATGAAACCAATCAATTAGTACTAGATTTAGGAGGTATTCCGTGGAAAGCCGAGCTAGAAGGACAAAAATTAATTCTTAGTAAAATAGATCCTAGTTATATTAAATTAATGAAAACGATTCATACTGTTATTGATCCGAATGGTATTATGAATCCTGGGAATTGGGAGGTCGATAAGGGCTGACTATAAAAGTTGAACAAGATTGGAAAGATATAGTGCATAGATGCTTTAGATGTGGTTATTGTAAATTTACTCGTGAATTTTCGGATTTCAATTGTCCAAGTTATAAAAAATACTTATTTGAGACTTATTCTACTGGGGGAAGATTGTGGCTTATTTATGGTTTACTAAGCGGGGAGATTACATGGAGTCAAAGCGTAGCAAACGTAATTTACGCTTGTTCAACTTGCGGAAACTGCACTGAAAATTGCAGGTTCGAAAAATTTAATGATTTTCTGGTAGATATTATTGAAGCTGCTCGAGTTGAAGCTGTATTGAACGGATTTTGTCCCGAAAAGCAAAAAGCTGTAATTGAACGCATCGAGAACGAAACAATGTTTAATCCTTATGGGGAACAAAATTCAAACAATGAAGATTTAAAGAAAGAATATAATTTACCAGATGAAGCAGAATGGGTATATTTTATAGGTTGCACATCAAATTACCGTCAAAAGAACTTAAGAGATGCTACCTTAAGGTTTTTAAAAAAAGCAAACATTGATTTTACCTTGATTGATGAATATTGTTGTTGCAGTCCTATTATGAGAACTGGTCAAATTAATTCTGTAAAAGATTTCATAAATTACAATATTACTCAAATAAAAAACACGGGAGCAACTAAAATTATAACTTCATGTGCTGGTTGCTATCGTACGTTAAAAAAAGATTGGGTAAAATTTGGCGCTGAATACGAATTTCAAATATATCATACGGTAGAGTTAATTAAAAAACTGTTAGATGAGGGAAAACTTAAATTTAATTCAGAGTATAATAAAATTGTAACTTACCACGACCCCTGTCACCTTGGAAGACACATGAATCTCTACGAAATTCCGAGAGAAGTCTACAAGAAAATTCCAGGAATTAAACTTATAGAAATGAAGAGGAATAGAGAAAATGCTTGGTGTTGTGGTGCTGGAGGTGGTGTGAAAATAGGATTTCCAGAATGGTCAGTTGAGATCTCTAAGGAAAGGCTCGATGAAGCGACACTAACAGGAGCATCTATTATTTCTTCTGTTTGCCCCTTTTGTAGAACAAATTTAAGCGACGCAAACAAAAAATTTAACATGCAATTTGAAGTTATAGATTTAATAGAGATTATAGATGATTTGGAGTACGAAATTTCTTAATTTTATGGAGGTTATTTAAATGAGATTAGGAGCTCACATGAGCGTTTCAGAAGGCAAGCATATGGCATTTCATAATGGGAGAGAATTAAATTGTGAAGCAATCCAAATTTTTATAAGAAATGTTCGCTCGTGGTCGTCAAAACCTTTAGATCAAAAAGATATAGATAAATTTCTTAAAACTAAAGAGGAGTTTAAAGATGAAATATGGCCAATTATTAGCCATAACAGTTATTTAATTAATTTAGCTAGTATAGAAAACGAAAAATTAGAGAAATCTTACAGCGCTATGTTAGATGAACTTAATAAAGCGACCCAATTACAAATTGAATATGAAAATATGCATCCTGGAGTTATCCCCATGAGTGATAAGGCAGAGATTTCTAAGAATGAAGCTCTACTTCAAATAGCTACCCAATTGAATAGACTAATAGATGACACTAAAGGATCGACGGTTAAAATTCTATTAGAAACCACTGCTGGGCAAGGTAAAGGACTGGGTAATAAATTTCACCATTTTAAAACAATATTAAACAAAATAAAAGATAAAAATAGGATTGGAATTTGTTTTGATACGGCGCATTCTTTTGCTGCAGGTTATGATTTTACAACTAAAAAGAAATATATCGAAATGTGGAACGATTTTGACGATACAATTGGATTAAAATATCTCTTTGCATTCCATCTAAACGATACGGAGAAGGAATTAGGATCGAGAATCGATCGTCATACTCATATAGGACAAGGAAGAATTGGTAAAGAACCTTTTGGTTATTTTTTGAACGATGATCGATTTAGGGATATGCCAGGTATTTTAGAAACCCCTAAGGGAGAGGATTTAAAAGAAGATAAAATGAACCTTAAAACTCTTAGATCTTTAATAAATTGAAAAACTAATCTTCAACCATGAACCATATTGGAGATTTATCATCCACCAATCCATTATAATTCACTGTTAATTCTTCACCTTTTAATATCGTACGAATAGCTGAAAATTCAATTGTGTTGTTCTCATAATCATACAAGTATTTTAAATTAGGAGTATATGAGTGGTTGATAAATTGACTAATACTTAGTGTGATAGCATTTTTAAATGCAGGATAATGCTTTGGATCTTCCCAAATATAGCAATAATCGTATAACCTTGTTTTTCTTATCTTCTTATAATCTTTATTGGGCAGTAAAACTATATTTGCTATATCTATTACAGTTCCCTTTTGAATTTGCTTTTTCGCAAAAGCTCCTCTTCCCTTTTCTTTTGAAATATATTTAACTGTTATAAAATCATGCATTTATTTCACCCTTTAACTATTACTTAACTTTACTCAATCGATGCATGTCGCTCATCAATATCCTTTTCACTTATTCCTAATAATACCATTAATGAAGCTCCAATTGAATCTAAAGTTGCAAGTGTAGAAATATCGAATAAAGAGGTAAAGGGAGCTAAAGATTCTTTGGAGGTCGCTATGTCTTTACTTTTACCCTCAACCTTAATAATTAAATCAGATAATAATGCGATAGAGCTTTTAGAATTTCCTGAAAGTGTCACAATTTTGCCTCCAATTCTTTTTGCTTCTTCAGCTATAGCCTTAGATGAAATAGTTTCGCCACTTCCACTAATTAATATTAATAGGTCATTTTTATTATAACGATAAGTAATTGCATCACTTACAAAGCAGGATTTAATATCAAGATGCATCAACCTCTGAGCAAAACATCGCCCAATGAATCCGGATCTACCCGCGCCATATATAAAAATCCTTCCATCATTTGAATCGACTTTAATAATCAAATCAATTAACTCTAAAACATTATCTATATCAATAGCAATAGAATTTTTTTTTACTTGCTCTGCGATTTCTAGAAGGGTATTTAGAAATCTTTCTCGCACTGGATTTGGATTAGAATCTTTCATTTCTCTCGATCCTCCTTTAACACTTCCGGATTGACACAACTTCTCCATTGATCTACGGTTTCTCTTGGACCTAAACCTATTAAAAGGTCACCTACTTCAAAAAC
>JBHLLM010000208.1:0-5522 GCA_048885575.1 Candidatus Hermodarchaeota archaeon | reverse complement strand
ATACAAGCCTGTGATTTCTATGTTAACATCGATTTCTGCATAAGAAGTAGTTGGAGAAGTATTATACTTAAAAATAAATGCTCCAATGTCCGCATTAAAAGTTAAATCTTCTATAGGATCGGGGGAAATTGGTACGTATGAAAAATTAAACGAATTTTCGATAGATCCCGCCGTTACAAAACCAGTAATAACAAATCCTATACCACCACCAACAATAAGGACAGCTACAATTAATAAGGCTTTATTATAATTTCTCATTTTTTTCACATTAATTTTTTCAATTTTTAATTGTTTAATAATGAAAATTGTTAAATTATATTTAAATAAAATTTAGACTGATTTTTATGAGTATTCAAATTGTTAAAAACTTATATGCTGATTTTGCCTTCTTAATAATATCTTATGATATGAAGATAAATCTAAAGAAAAAGAATAATTTAAAGATTTTTAGCTATGGATAAGGCGAAGTTTTTTGCATTTTCGAGATCTATTTCATTTGGACGCCCTTTGATTTCCTCTATAAATTTGATCGCCTTCTGTTTTTGTTCCTCTGGCAATTTTTCTAGCATAGCTAACTGAGTTTCTACGGGAATGCCTAAATTCTCACCAATACAATCGAATTCGCCAAGAATTTCGCAATTAAAATCTTTAATAAGGTCGTCAATTTTTTTAAACGCATCTTGATATAGATTTAAACTTGCGTGAGTACAAAAGTAAGCGAGTTTCGTGGGGAGATCAGGAACAGCTTTTTTTATTAGATTCAACATGGATTTATCTATTCTGCTAGCATATACTCCTGAGCCTAAAAATACGATATCATATGAGCTCAAAGTTTTAGGATCTACATCGATTGAAGGAATTAAGTCTACTTCATGGTTTGTTAACCCTTCTTTCATACTATTAGCTATTTTTTCAGTATTTCCTGTATTGGAGAAAAAAGTTATTAATATCTTCATTTTATACGCGATTTTCTTTATAGTAGTTTAAAGATAAGAATTTATCATAGTTTTTAGAATTTTACAATGAAAAATATCAATCTATAAAGTGCTCATTTTAAAGTAGAGAGCAATTCTTTTTTTAAATTTTTCAAAAAAAGAGAGATTGCCGTCCCAAAATTGTAATTTGTCAATAGGGTACACATCCTCTAAAATTCCACTTATTACTTTACATAATGTCAAGACTATTTTTTCTTTAATGTCTGGTTTTGTCTTATAAAATATAATTAGGTCGTTTTGAAGGCATTGACCATACCTAATGAAGTTATCCTCAAATTTCATAATTTTTTTTTTCTTCGTTGAAGAATTTTGAAGGTTTAACATTATCAAATCCTTTATTTCTTTGAGTTTTTCTTGGTCAAAAGAAACATTTCTATAATTATAAAAACCCTTAATGTTAGAATCCCTATAGAAATTCACTAATGGTTCTCCATCTTTTGAGAAAATCCAGAATTCTTCTAATATCTCGGACATAATAAAAAAAAATATATAATTGTACAATTTGGAAATCTATTTTGATTCTTTCAATATTGTATTGTAAGTTTTGTACACTAATCTAATAATGACAAAGACAAATACTCCCCCAAAAAGGTAAACTAGCGCTGTCATGTATTCCAAAAGCTCAGTCAAACCATAAAACTGAAAAATTATATTGAAGAGGTATCCAAATAAAAATATAACGATTAAAAATTCCCTAAATAGCCATTTCTTTGAAACGCTACCCTTCGGAAATAAATGTTTAATTTTTCTTATTAGGATTAGGCTATAAAGAAAGAAAAAAATACCTCCTAAGGACGCAATTAAATTTAAGTAAAAAATCAAATCATAAGCCATAAATAATCACTATGTAAGAATATTAATTATTTTGTTAATATTAATAGAATAGAATCTCGTACAGTTTTAAGAATTTTGATTATATCTTAAAAAAAAATTTCCTAAAAGTGTTATCATCCTATTCTATTTATAAGAAACTAATAAAATCAGTTGTTTAAAAAATTTTAGGATCGAAATCATTTGAAGATTCATTTGAATAGACATTCAAATTACAATGTCTAAATTGAAAAATTCTAGAGCATTTTCAACAGTTATTCGACTTACTTCTTTTTGAGAGGTATTATGAGAATATGCTATTGCTGCGATAGTATATTTAACATTTAATGGTACATTTACAGGTCCTCTTAGATATGGATGTTGGTAATAACTATCGGTTTCTGTAACCAAAGCGGTTAAAGGAGAATTCTTAGTTACCCTGCGCCATTTATTAACGCCGTAAGCAGAACTTGGAACAGATAATGTGTATCCTTGTTTAGGTAAAATCATCCCATACTCGTCTGGGCCAGAAAAACAGTGCCACATCACTTTTTTGGGATTTATATTGAATTCTTTGATTAGATTAATAATTTCCTTTGTTGCTCCATCTTTCTTGTTATATCGATGTTTTGGATTGTTTCGATCGAACTCGTGTTCCGCAGCATTCCGAACATGTAGAACATAAGGTTTATTAAATTCTGTGGTATTTTCAAATATTTTCTTTAATTCTGTAACTTGCTTATCTCTTTTATCGAGAGTTTTCGCGTGATGAAAATCTAAACCAACTTCACCAATAGCTAAGTATTGATCTTGATTCCTTTTGATGAACTCAACCCATTTTTTCCATTCCCTATCGTATTGGTCTTTGGGGGTATAGGTGACAGTTTGTGGAGCCCAACCGCATGTGAATCCAATTTTTTCTTTATTTTTTACAAAAGGTAAAATTAAATCGAGAGTTCTATTATCGATCGAGCTGGTTATTAAGTAAACTCCACCGTTATCCAAGAAATCTTTATATTGTTGTTCATCAGAAGGTAATCTATCGTATTTTTTAGGACGAGGAAAGGGTAAATGACAATGAACATCGATAATTTTCAGGTTATCTTCTGGTTCGGGGATATTGATATTCTTGGGCATAGCGTTTCACTACAATAATATTAAATTTATTTTTTGACCAATTACGTAATTTTATTTATCAACTTTTTTAATCTTTAAAATTTTTTTTTCTTCTTTCAAGAATTTCACCGGTTTCGCCATATCTATGGGAGATTCACACGACCAGCACATGTTTTCTATTTTCATTATCGCTTTCGTACAACTTTTGCAGTAAATAGAATCACACTTCGGACAAATATAGATATCAAAACCTTCTACAATTCCTAAACACACTAGACACTGTTTTCGCTCTTTGTACACAGTCACTTTTTTTTCAGAGACTTGAGCGATAGTAGACGTACGACCGCGAATTAAGTCGTTTAAGTTTTCGCTCAAGCGTGCTAATTCCATCCGCTTTGACACTGGCGCATTTACTTCTTTTAGATCCTCCCACATATCTGATTGTTGTATCAATTTTTCGTGAAGATCTGCTATTTCGATAGATAACTTAGTGTATCCGTGTCTTTCAGCCATTCTTTGTGCTTGTGTTAAGAACCGTCGAGAATTGTTAATTTCAAAGTTTATGAGAGCTAACTTTGCCTGTAGCATGTAGGCTTCTATTAAATAGTAATAAGAATTTATTATTTGGCTGAAATCCAGTAGCTTAGCAATCAAAGGCTTTATCTCATCTACGATGTTAATCTCATTAGTAAAACGTAACTCACTGAGTTTTAATTCGCAGAGTTCAATAACACACAAAAGTCTGTGATTTAAAATATAGTTTTCATCCTCAAAAATTGTTGTAAAGATTTCCTCAGCCATTACCCTGTCGCGAAATCTATTGCTCGATTTTAACATTAAGGCTTTAATTATATTATAACTCGACTTTAAAGTGACAGATTTTAAATTACTTAGATTTTTATCTTCTTGATTCATTTCTATATGCTTATAATATTCTCTTGCTATTTCTAAATCGCCCTTCTCTCTGGCAACGCGGACGGCATACATTATTGAATTTAAAAACCAAAAATACTTGACTGGGTTATCAATATCTTGTCTTAATTCAATTGAACGGTCGTAATACTGGAGCGCTTGAATGAGATCACCAGTAAGCCACCAATACATTCCATAATTTTGCATTGCTAGTGAAAGGCAATATTTATCGTTGGTCTCTTCAGCAATTTCTAAGGTTTTTTTAACTGCCTCAAAGGAACGAGTCAGATCCCCTCTATAAGAAAATATAATAGCAATCATCATTAATGATTGACAATGAAGTTGTCCAGCTTCTTTTCGTAGTTCTCTGGGTAAATTTTTGAATTGATTTTCATTTACCTCAAAAAATTCTAATGCTTTATCATATTTTCCAATTGTAAGTAGATTAGCTATTCTCGAATAAATTCTGGTTAATTTTCTCAGTGATTTATCGGGATTCTTCACTTTTTTGCTATTCAGTATTGAACTTCACTTAAAATTTATAAACATGCCAATTAGACTAATCACTTAATTTTCTTAACTCTATATTTCAATGAAATATGAAGCATTATTGGCGTTCTTGAAATTATTAAAACACTTTTTCATAAAAGTTTTTCTAGATTTCTTCTAGAACCATATATCTAAATGTTCTGTAATAAAATTTTTAACGAATCTACTTTATTTAGATGATATAATGATTCAACAATTAAAATTAAAAATTAAAGAATTAGAAACAAAAAAACAAGAGTTACAGCCCAAAATCGCCAAATTTGAAGCGAAAAAAGCTGAGGAAATTCAGTTATTAAACAAAAAATACAACCATCTAATTCAGGATGCAAATTTTGAAGTTCAAGAATTTGAACAAAAAATCATGAATGATCTTATTGATTTATTTTCAAAGGTTATAATGGAGGAATTTGACCAGAAGAGAAGTACAAGCGAATATTCCTTAACAGATAATTTCAAGGAATTTAGGAATGCTATATCTGAAATTGAATTTTTTCCTAAAGCCTTAGTGGAGAGATTAGATAAAGTTATAGAAGGAGATCTCATCGAAAATGTTGCTTATGATCTTCAAAAAATAGAGGCTGAGTATAAAAAATTATAGTTAAAAAAAATTATTTTCCATAAATTGTTGGATTCATCATTTCTGTCGTTTTATTAATAACGATTTACATATTATATTAAGTCTCGATTTCTTTCGCACTAAAACGCTCGTTAAAAACAATCCTAGGCATTATAAAATCCCAGAATGTGAAGATTTAGCTATGTTAAACGAGAATGATATCTGGATATTAGATTATTAAATATCTAATTTCAAATCAATTGATGTCAATACTAGAATATATAAATTAAATTGCCCGATGGAAATACTTGAAGAGGAATTAGAAATCTATAATTCAAAGATGCGTTTATTGAGCTGGTTATATGATGAGATAAAAATTCAATCTAAATCCGGAATTTCAAAGGATCTACTCAACGAAAAAGGGCAAAAGCTCCCACTCAACTATTAATTCGATTCAATCTCTTTCAAAATTCCTTTAATAATTTTCTTAAGGTAAAATATATAATTCTCTAATTTTCCTTTTTCAGGAATATGAATAAAAATCACAGGATATTTATTTTTTGAAAAATCCAGAGCCCAATAAT
>JBHLLM010000207.1:0-5527 GCA_048885575.1 Candidatus Hermodarchaeota archaeon | reverse complement strand
GATGTATGGTTGATCCGCACCAATCCTGCAGGAATTGAAATATGGAATCAGACTTTCGGGGCTATTGATGAGTATCAGAGACCTAATGCCCTGGTGGAATGTGCTTCTGGAGGATTCGGTATTCTTGCAGCTAATAAATCATCTGGCGGTGTTCACACAGACTCCTGGATTATTCGCACTGATTCCTTAGGGAATGAAATTTGGAATCAAACCTATGGTGGTGAAGAATCAGATGGAGGTTCTCAAATAATGGAGATGTCAGACGGAGGATTTGTGTTTGTAGGCTCTACACATAGTTTTGATATAGGTCAGGGGGATATATGGGTAGTCCGAACATATGCTAACGGTTCGATTATGTGGAATCATACCGTTGCTACTCCATACCCGGAGAATGGCGTCAGCTTCGTGTACGAAGGCAACAATACCTATACTATTGCGGGACAACATCATCCAGTCGGAATGCCAGGCTCTGTAATTTGGCTAGGAAAAGTAAAAATAAATGTTATACCTCTCGAAGAACCAACTCCAGAAAATGGAGGTTTAGATCCTTTTCTATTATGGTTAATAATCATCATTGCTATCGTAGGGATTGTTAGCGTATTTACGATTTGGTATCGGTTTCAAAAATCAAAAAAAAGAGCAAATTGATGGCGCCAGAGAGGAATAAAAATAATATTTTCAATATCTCTTATTGAAATATTACAATATCACTGGAATTTGGAAATAAATTCTTTATTTGGAAGCGTTTTTGAAAAGAAGATATCTAAAATGTTATTCTTAAATTCGGTATCCTTCTGAGTTTGTTCGAAAATTTTGTTTAAGTTTTCGCCATGGTTCTTATAAAATAAATCTCTCATAGTGTATTTCATTTTAAATGATCTTACAGTTTCTTTTATTCGAGGATGAATCCTATAATTTTTTAACATTAATTTAGAATAATCTTCTATCTCGAGTGCCTTAATTGCCGTCTCTGCAGCATTATTCCCAGATAATAATGCGTGTTGAATTCCTCACCACTAATTGGAGAAACAAATCCCCCTGTATCCCCTATAAGCATTAAGTGATCGTCACATAATCCCTTTTCCATTACTTTTGTCGTTTTTCTTTCTTTATAATAAAAGATACAAATTCTTAGATCTTTGAGATAGCTCTAACTCGTTTTCAGTGAATTCTGATAAAATAATAAATCAATTTTAAATATTTTGTCGATTATATAAATTTATTACTATTAGCGATTATACTTAAAATGCTTTCTATAGACACCATTAAGCTATTACTTATAATTAGTTTTTTCTTACTCGGCTTCAATCTTATGTATATCATACTTTTCAAAAGAAAGTATAATCGAAATAAATCACACAATGAAATAGATGGGAAATTAAAGGAAACACGATTATTAGCAAGAATAGGCGTCGTAGTATTAAGTATTTTCATAGTTCTTTGTTCAATTAACATTTTCATTTATCAATATGTTATAAAACTTATTCCTCGCATCAATTTCTTTCTCTTGGATGATATGTTCCAAATTGTCGGATTTACGTTAATAATTGGCGGAAATATAACATTATTTTTAGCGTATAAAGAATTGGGAATCTACTGGTCGTATCCAATCGATGGGATTTCCAAAAAAAGAAAATTAATAATTACTGGAATTTATAGCCAAATTCGCCATCCAGTTTATCTTTCATTTAACCTTATTTCAATCGGGTTAGTATTACTTCAACTAGACTGGATTTTGTTGGTGATGTACGTTCTAGGCGCAATAGGTTTATATTTCCAAGCGATTGACGAGGAACTGATATTGATTGAATACTTCGGACAAGAGTATGAAAATTACATCAAGAAAACCGGAAGATTCTTCGTACACATTAAAAAGAAGTCAAATGAATAAAGCTTTCATAAATTTAAATTAAATAAAAATCAACTATTTATTATGGAAAGAAATCCCGTCAAAAAAGGAGATATCCTTAAAATATATACTGATGGTGCCGCACGCGGCAATCCTGGTCCCGCTGCTAGCGCTTTTCTAATTCTTCATAATGGTAAGATCATCCACGATGAGTGCGTTTTTATTGGAACTGCAACAAACAATACCGCCGAATATCAAGCTATTATCAACGCGTTAAAAACTGCTAAACGATTCTCGCAAGGCCACATACAAGTGTATTCCGATAGCAACTTAGCAATACAGCAAATCAATAAGAAATGGAAAATCAACTATCCACATTTATCAAAACTGTGTGAAGAGGTCTATAAGTTACGCGAGAAATACCAAAAAGTCGAGTTTATTCAAGCTGGGAGGAATAATCCTTATATTCAAAAGTGCGATAGACTATGCAACGACCAATTGGATGCTGAAGGAGTAAAAAATTAAAATTTCAATTTCAAATAGACATGTTTTGCATTAAAAATGTAAGGCGAATTTTGGAGCCATTCAACTATTGTCAAAACTTCAGGAGGCTCTATACGCCCGTCTCTTCCAAGAATATAATCAACAAGCTCTTCAATTGTAAGTTGCATCACAAAATCATAGGGGCTTTCAGGGAGTTGTTTAAATGTCGCTACAATCTGATATAAAGGATATTTTTTTCCAAATTGATCCATCATTTGGATAAAAACGATATATCCTGAACGTTGTATTTGTTTATGGGAAGGAGATTTCGCGGTTTGCGTTGTTTGAGGGCTCTGATTCATTGGTTCAATTAGAAATATGCCAGTAGGACCAACGACAACATGGTCTATCTTACATGATTGTACATATTCTCCGTATTTTTTCCATCTAATTGAACGATAAAAACTCAACCTTACTTCATTTAAGATATAATATGTCTCAGGAAGTTTTCTTAATTCCTTAATAACAGCAGCTTCTCTAACTGCCTGATCATAAAATTGTTGATTCTTTTGAATTATCTCTAGTGCTTTATATACCTTGTTCACTTTCTTTTCTACAGACTTTTCAAGATTCTTCTGGGCTAAAATGTATTTCTTCTTGATTTTTTTAATTTCTTTGATATCCTTGTTGAATGGTTGATCCAACTTCTTCTCAATAGTGTTATCTATTTTCTTTATTCTTTTTTTTCCTTTTGAGTTTAAGGGTTTATCCATTAACTCTGCTTTTTCTTTAAGTAAAGTTTGCTGTAATACCGACTTCTTCCCTTCTAATATTTTTTTTAAAATAAATTCATCGTTTTTTAAGCTTATTATATTTGAATTTAACTTTTTGCGTTCTTTCGCAGCGCTTCTTTTTAAGATTTTTATAAAATTATTTTTAAAGCGTCTGATATCTTTAAATGAGTTAAAACCGTGTATACCTTGCTTTTGTAATCTCTCGATTAAATATTCTTCGCTCCCAGAGCGCCCTATGATGTTAATATTTTTCGATTTTTTGATTATTCCCTTTTTTTCTAAAATCCATTTCGCAATTAGAAAATCCTGAACTTTAGAATGATTAGAGATATAAGACGAACTAATCGTTGATTTAGGAAACCACTCCTGCTTTCCATCTGGTAAGGAAAGAAGAAGTCCCTTCTCTGACTCCATTACAATTGTAGCTTTTATCTCAAAAGTTCTTGGATCGGGCATTTTCTACTTATTTCGCATACTTTTTCATTATAATTCTTAATCATTCAAATTTATACTATAAGGTTCTCCAAGAATTATCTCAAATCGCTTTCGTGTTTCATCTTTTAGAATACAAATAAAAATAAAAATTTACTATTTATGGAAAATATTATGAATTTGCTAAAATGAAAAAGTCGAGTTTTTCCAGGTCGGAATTACTACTCTATAATTTTTTAATAGATCTTCGCAATTATGGAAACCTATATCCACAATTCACGCAGAATTTCGAATTTGAAAAACGCTTGTATCCACACATTGTGCAAAAATTTAATCCCTTAAGCTCGTAAGGCTTTATTACATCTGAGGTGTGCGAGATGTATGGTTGAGCTTCATCTACATTAAATACTCCTTCCTCAATCCGTCGACCAGGTCTCTTTACAACTACTACAATCACAGTAAGCAATACTAATGAGATAAATGCTAGAAGTATTATTACTAATATCAACATTCCTCCATAATCTGGCGATAATGAACCCTTTATTTCAACCAGAAGAGAATTTATCACACCCTGGTTATTATTCTCATTATATTCCTCAATAGCATCACTGGAATCGATAATCCACCCAATATAATAGGAACCGTCAGGAATTTCCGGGGGAATCAAACCTGACCAATTTAATGTTTGATAATTATACGGATCTAGGTTATTTATAGTTCTATTTCCAAGAAAATAATCATCAGAAGTAATTAATGAGTTATCCGAAACATAAAAACTTACATTAAAAGAAGATGCTGCCGCAGTTCCCTCGTTTCCAACATCACAATAAATCTCAAATTCGGTCTCACCCTTCACCAGTTCTGCATTACTTACCCCTAAATAGTATGTTCTATCGAGTAAATCTGGTTTATCTTCTATTACTGTAGAATTATCCTCTGCTAACCACGCGTTTAACTGATCAAATTTATCGGTGTTCAACCTAGTGCCAAAATTTGCGTCAAAACCACCTCTACTCTCATAAGCAACAATGGATAAGATGTATTGGTTACTTTCATCCTCTCTCCATATGGGACTCCCACTCTGACCTCCAGCAGTATCCATCCAAAACCAGTGGTTATACTCGGTAGCGCGATCTCCAATATTCGTCACAAAATACATGTTCTCACCTAAATCTAAATCACCTGGATATCCTGCGGTATTTAAGTTTCCTGTGTAAATAGAGCTGGAAGAAGGTGCAGTTTGTCGACCCATCCATCCAGTAAGTTGCCCAATGCTCCGATCTAGGGTTACAACTGCCCAATCGTGCTCAACCATTTCACTTTCAATCCATCCTGTATATGACCTTAGATTTGTAGCATAAGCGCTGCCATATGGCCTATAATTACCGTCCATTCCAGGGACAACCATTATCTCAGCAACCCAACCTCCCGCGTCGTGGACATAAACGCAATGTCCGCAAGTTAAAATATGGAAATCATCGAGTATAAAACCAGAAGCAATATATTGAGAACTGTCCTGTGTTTCTATGTATAATTTGCATATCGACCTCCACGGAAAAGAAGTGGTGTTTGTGATTTTTTGACGATCATCTGGATAAAATACATAGGAAGTCCTTGGCGCTCCTTTTTCTTCTCCACGGACGCGTTCAATCATATAATTTTCATCTACGATCCCCTCAAATGGTTCTATAATAGATGCAAAGGTTGTTGATAATGAATTCTTTCTGCTCGATATTTTTTCTGACCTAGTTCTTAAATCGTATTCAACCGTATCTGTAGCGTTAACTAAAGGATCTAAAGGTTTGTCGGCAATTTTACTCAAATTCAAACTACTTTCTATAGGTTTATAAACGATATCACTCTCATCTTTATCTGGTTGAGGATTATTAGACAAGAACTCATTAATTACTTCCACGCCATCATTGTAATTGCTTAACTTAGAGTTAGCATCGAAACTGTTTATAAATAA
>JBHLLM010000206.1:0-5533 GCA_048885575.1 Candidatus Hermodarchaeota archaeon | reverse complement strand
GCTCTAGGTTCGTGCATAGGGATTTCTAAGCCTTTTACATGTGCTGCTAATTCAGGATCTACTTCAAATTTTAAAGCCATAGTTCTCACGCCTTCTGCAAGAACTTCCCCGATACCTTCCCTTTGGCTTATTTTTTCAATAAGTTTGCAAACAAGTTCGCCATTACCCCATTTAATATCTTCCACAGGAATATCGTTCAAAAATTCCTTTATTTTGTTGATTCCTAAATCCTTTTCAACTAAATAAATGAGAAATGCAATTGAGACTCCACAAGAAATAGTATCGATGCCAAATTTATTACAAAGATGATTTGCGAGAACCACTGGTTTTGAATCAAAAACGCCACATAAACTACCTAATGCAGCAACAGATTCGTATTCTGGTCCATCGCTTTCAATTTCAATTTCCCCTGTATTAATAATAGTTGATTTTCCACACTTTATTGTACAACCTGCACACCCGTAACTGAACATGGGGTATTCTTCTCTCAGAGTTTTTCCTGTTAAATTCTCAGCAATAAATTCTGTTTCTGTAAAGTAATATCCAGGAGTATCACCATTAACCATCCCTAGATCGAGATACATATTAGTACCGTATAAATTAAAAAGTAAGGTTCCTACTTCTCCCATCGGGTTTGCTTCCCTTTCAAGTTGTGCTTGTTTTCTTAGCGTTTTCCCTAGTTCGTTGTCTGCTAGATCGATTTTCTCTTTTCCATGTACTACTAATGCTTTTAGATTCTTTGAACCCATAAGAGCTCCTAACCCACACCTACCAACTACTCTCCCTTCATCATTTAGTATAACGCTATATTTAACCAGATTTTCTCCTCCTGGACCAATGCAAGCTATCCGAATGTTTGGGTCGTTTAATTCAGCTTTAATTCGTTTTTGAGTTTCGTAGCAATCTTTACCATGAAGTTTTGAAGCATCTTTAAACTCTATTTTTCCGTTGTGGATAAATACATAACTTAATTTATTTATCTTTCCCAACAAAACAACAGCATCAAATCCACTATTTCTTAAAGCAATGCAAAACAAACCTCCCGAAGAGCCTTCACCCCAGATACCCGTTAAAGGTGATATACCGCTCACAGTATAACGACCCGAATTGGGTCGAATAGTGCCTGTAACAGGACCCGTAGCAAAAATTAAAGGATTAATTTTAGAGTAAGGATTTTCTCTTAATTTATTGTAATCTTCTTCTGAAAGTAAATCGTATGTTATTTTAGCACTTAATCCTGTTCCCCCTAAATATTTTTGCGCAGTTTTAGGATTTAAATCTTTTATTTTAAAAGTTTCTTTGCCTAAATCTACATAGAGGATTTTTCCATTATAACCGTATAATTTATCATTCATTTTTTTAAATCACGCCATATAACTTAAAAATCAATAGTCTTACCATCCCAAGCATATTCAAATATTTTTTTTATAACTTCGCTATCGATATAACGAGTTACCATGAAAGCTACTGAATCTGTTTCAGCATAATTTACTAAAAGATTTAGATTCCTATAGTAATCCTCCTCAGTAATAACAGGATTCTTTAATTCTTTTATGCTTACTGGACCATCTATTGAATGAATGAAGTCCTTAAGACTCTGAAGAAATTCAGTAGCTAGCTCATTATCGCTTTTATATTTTGGATCAACTCCAAAAAGTGGGCATAAATCTTTCCATCTTTCAGAAATTTTCATTTGGAAAGCAATCGTGTATGGTAGAAACATCCCCACACAAAGTCCATGATGAACATTGAGTACTTTACCCAAACTATGGCCCAAAGCATGATCAATTCCAACACGGGAGTGAATAAATCCAAGTCCAGCCATACTCGCTGCAATTTGCATATGTGCTCTAGCTTCTATATCTTTGGCTCCATATTTGACCGCACGAGGTAAATATTTAATTGTTTCTTTAATAGCGTAAATGTTCATTGCATCAGCAAACGGAGTTCCTATGTTTGATACGTAAGATCCTGCTGCGTGAGCCAATGCATCAAGACCTGTGGCCATGGTTAAAAACGGCGGCATATCTTTTACAAAATCTGTAATTAAAACTGCATAATCAGGAATTAACTCTGGATGAGAGATGATAAATTTTTTCGGAGGTTCACGAGATATATCAGTTAGCATCGAAGCGAGAGTGACTTCAGATCCAGTTCCTGACGTTGTTGGAATAGCAACAAAATATTTGATTTTTTTCCTCAAACCAAGCGGTTCTAAAGCTGACACCGTAAATAGATTAGTTTCAGGTTTCTCGTATTTAATCATTAAAGCTTTTGTAGTGTCAAGTACACTCCCTCCACCAATTGCTACAAACACTCTAGGTTTAAAAGCCTCACATATTTTTACTGCTTCATCAATTGTATCAATTGGCACCTCTGGCTTCACTCCAGACCAAACTCTTGATTCTATATTTATTTTACCCAGTACGCTACTTATTGGGCTAGCAAACTTCTCAGTAAAATCGTCTGTAATTATTAGAACTCTTCTATCTCCTTCTTCAAGATTACCATCTAAGTAATTCTTTATCCTGTTTAACGCTGTCATTCCAAATATAATCTGTGGTGTTCGAAAAGCAGTCAATAATCCTCCAGGTGCTCTTCCTTTCAATAAATTCATTAGAGCTCTTAATTGTTCGTTAATTTGATCGGGGTTTTGCTCATTTTTATTTTCCAAAATAAATCGCCATTTAATTTATTTTATTATTTTTGATATAATAATTTGTTATAAAACTTTAATAGTTTTAAAAAGTTTTAATAGCTATAGTCTATTTATTTTATTTTGTCCTAATACAGTTAAAGAAGTCTGTAGTTTGTGTAATGATAAAAAGAATGGAATCTTTTTAGATTATATAAAAACATGCTAGGAAAAAGTAATTTAGACCGCATTTATAGGAAATTTCATTAATTAAAATTTTAGGATTTGAAAAAAGAATGGTGGAGCAAAAGCAAGTTAAAAATAACGCTAAAAAAACCAGAAGTCGTTCACCCGAAAAAAAAGCTCAACAATTTGAAAAAATTTTAGAGATCGGAAAGCAATTGTTTCAAGAACATGGGAGAGAAGGTTTTTCTCTCTCTCGATTGGCAAAACAGTTGGATATGAATAAAAATAATCTCTATAATTATATAGAAAGTAAAAGAGAATTATGGATTGCGATAAGAAAGAAATTTTATGAACAATATCGAGATGAAAGCCGTGAAATCATAAAAGGATCTAGTGAATCCAATATTGATACACTACTTAGGCTTTTTGCACACTTTTTTGAGTTTGCAGAAAATGATTATGCTGCTTTCCGAATGATGCACATTATACGCTCTCCACCATCGGATAAAATCGGTTCATTTGAAAAAGAATACAAACAATTTAGCTTTTTAGATGGAACTACTCGTTTAATTCAAAAAGCTATTGATAACGGAGAGATTCAAGAAAAAAATGCTGCTTTACTCTCATTCTTTATGTTTAGCCTCTTACTTGGAGCTACTATGGTAGAAAAAGCTATGCGAGATATTGAAGATGCAAATAATAAAGAAGGAAAGGATGTAGAGGAGCGTACGCAATTTGGAACTCAAAAGTTTACAAGCAAAGAATTTCGGAAATATACGTTACGAAAAATTCAAAAAGGATTTACTAATCCCTATATGGCAGTAAATGAATTTGAATATAAATGAAATCAACTCGATTTTTATTTTGAATTTCGTAGGTTTCTATGTGGTATAGATATATTATTAAATATTATTTATATAATAAATTAAAGATGATATTGAATGTTTGGAGGAAGAAAACCACAGTATAGATTTAAAACTTATAGATCCGATGCGTCACCGTTTTTCTTTTTTATCGATATCTTTCCGCTTGATCTTAAACTTTTTGATACTCCTCACTCATTAGCGTTAGCTAAACATATTAAAAACAATCCAGTGATGCCTTTACCAATGAGAATTGATCGCGTTTATAACGGAGTAAGTTCGATCCTTATTCGTCCTAATTCTCCAATATCATTTCCCTTGAACGAATCAACTTTAGGTATAATTAACCCGGTTCCCTTTCTCCAATTGGGAATTGAGAATTTGCTTTTTTTCACAGAAATTAGATCTCAACAACGATTGTTACGCTCTGTTAGGAAAGAAAAAGTTAAGGAATGGTGGGAAAATACACGAAATCTTTATGGTAATCTACACCAGATCGAAGAAGATTTTGCTGCTTTTTTAAAAGCATATTTATATACTATACTTAAAGCAAAAATCAATGAAGAGGATATTACAGGAGCTGCTTTAGAATATTGTGAAATTGTTAATAATATTTGTAAAGAGAGAATGCTTAAAAATAAGATTTTAGTTGAGATAAAAGATGCTCAAAAGCATGTAAAACTATATCGAGAAAAAACAGGTAAAAGGAGAGAAAAGTTAACTATAGTTAAAAAAGTTGAATATCACCCAGAACTCATCGATATTGAGGTATTTAACTTTTCCGATACAGGTTTTCCGAAGCAAGTAGATTTTGGAAACGCGAGTCTGAAAAATCATGGTAGCATTGTAGCGAAGTATATTCCATTGTTATTGTATGATGATTTACAGGAGTGTATGCTACAAAATACAGCCTTATTAGAAAAGAATGAAATTAAGTTATTAGATCCCTCATTCCTTTTAGAAAGTAATGTAATCATACTTTTAGGATCAGAAGAAGCAGAAAATACTGATCTGAACAAATATAAATGGTTATCGGACTTAAATGAAATCGATATTGAAGGAATTTTAAATTCTATAACTCAATCTTTGATCGCAAAAAGTGATACTAGGATATAGACACGAGAAAATTCACTATTTAATAGCTTAAAAGCTCTTATTTCTTTAGAAATGCTATTTTTAAAAAACATTTTTAATGAATGCTGTCTATTTATTACACATCATCGTAAAATTAATAAATGGAGTGATATAAGCTGGAAGTAAAAAATATTGTAATGCTTGGATTTGGTGATATGGGTAAAGGAATTGCCCAAGTTTGCTTAATGGCGGGTTACAACGTTGTTGCCGTTGATATTAGTGATGAATTAATACAAAAGGGAATAGATTATAATCGAACAGGTTTTGAAAAGCTCGAAGCTAAAGGAATGCTACCAGAAGGAGCTTCAACAGCTGAAATGATATCAAGGTTGAGTGTGAATAAAGATTTAGTCGAAGCATCAAAGGATGCTGATTTGGTTATTGAAGCAGTGGTTGAGAAATTAGGTGTGAAGCAAAAACTCTGTAGAGAGGTGATCGAGAATTCTCCAGATCATTGTATCTTTGCTTCTAATACCTCTACAATTAGTATCACTGAAATTGCTCAAGATAGTGGAAAGCCGGAGAATGTGATAGGAATGCACTTCTTTAATCCCCCTCCTTTAATGCGATTAATCGAAGTAATAAAAGGTGACAAAAGTTCAAATAAAGCAATAGAAACCGGAATTCAAGTGTCAAAATCCCTACCATGCTTAAGAGGAGAACGTTACGTAGCTCTTGTATTAAAAGCTCGCCCTGGCTTTATTGTCAACAGAGT
>JBHLLM010000205.1:0-5536 GCA_048885575.1 Candidatus Hermodarchaeota archaeon | reverse complement strand
ATATTAAGTGAAGAAGAATTCCAAGAATTTCTCCAAGAACGATCCACTTTTGCTTTATTGATCCAATCAGAGGATAATTCATCTAACTATATAGCATTTCCCGGGTTTGAAGATATATTAAGCGAACCAAAAAACTTACCCGAAACAATTGCAATGATAAATGATATATTTGTTAAGAATGGGTTTCACGAAGTTATTTTTGGGTATGGTCATATTAATTTTAGGAAAGGACAAGGGTTGCTATTACATATACGCCTTCCCGTTCCAATTGAATATTTTTATAGAGAAAATGAAGAGAAATTGAAACATGTATCTGAAACTGTTTATGATGTAATTCTTAATCTTAAAACGAGATTTAACATCAAGCATAAAGCAGAACACAGTCCTGGTCCATTTAAAGTCTGGTTGGATTCAGAATTCAGAAGCTTTTTAAGGAAGAAAGTAAATGATGGTGAAGCATTCATAAATCCACATCTAATAATTTTCGATGAGCTTCTTGTCAGAAATCTCTCAATCTCAACTGATGAAGTTTTAGATAACGATAAAAAGGAAAAATTAACAACCCGATTAAAAAAAGAATTATTCGTTACAGCAATGAGTTCTTATTTAACGGGTGAATGATATTAGCAACATTATAATTTTAATCTTAATTTGGATAGAATGTATTGCTACTAAACTGCGATAAAGATATTAGAAGAAGAATGGATAATAAATCAACTATTTCCAGTAAAATTGTACAATCACCAATTATTTCTTGTTCACGTAGAACAGATATCCCAGCATTTTTAATGAATTGGGTGCTTGATAGAATTCAAACTGGTTACGTAGATGTTGTAAATCCCTTCAATCGAAGCCAAGTTTCTAGAATATCACTTACCAGTAAAGATGTAAAATGTTGGGTCTGGTGGAGCAAAGATTTTGGAAAATGGATTGATTGTTTCCAAGAAGAACCAGAAGTATTTAAATCCTATAAAGGGCATTATTTTCAATTTACGATTAATTCGCCTTCTGTATTAGAACAAAACATTAAAATTTCGTTGGAAGAAAGATTCTCTCAGTTAGAATGGTTAATCAACGAGTTTGGGTCAAGTGCTATAAGTTTTCGATTCGATCCTATTATTTTGTACAAAAAAAAAGATGAAAAAGGGATAAAAAGTAATCTAGATAAATTCGAATATATAATAGAAAACGTTTCCGCCCTTGGGTTGAAGGAAATGATATTTTCATTTGCTACGATCTATTCAAAAGTGAATAATCGCATGATAAAGAGAGGTTATATCCCCATTGATCCACATTTAAGCAAAAAAAAGGAGATTCTTAAGACTTTATTGGATATTTGTGAGAAACACAAGATTCAAATGGAAGCATGTTGTCAACCAGATTTGATTGAAATTACGGGAATTAAGCAAGCTCATTGCATTGACGCAAATAAAATTGAACGATTAATAGGAGAAAAAATTCAAAAGGTTAAGGATACAGGTCAAAGAATAGGTTGCGGTTGTTCTAGATCTAAAGATATTGGCGGTTACTCGGGTATATTTCGTTGTAAGCATAATTGCGCTTATTGTTATGCATCACCAGCAAAAAATTAGATATAAGCAATTTTTTTATAGGAATGAAATACATTTTTGAAATGTCATTTTTGTCTAAAAATAATGCATACCTAAAAGTATATTAAATATTCGAAGTGCTCTCTTTCATAAACCACCAGAATAAATTATTACCTAATTAAATCTTTTTTTTCCTTAAAAGTACAAGAACCTTTCAAGAGTAAATTTATTTTAAGTTAAAAATTATCCATAGTTATATTAGTGATTTCTTATGTCTTTAGAACAAGTTATTAAGGAAATGTTGCTCGAGAGTGGAGCAAAAAAGGTCGGATTTGCTACGCTTGAGACTATGGATGGAGGCCCAATAGGAGCGGATATTACCTATTTACTTCCCGAAGCGCAATCAGCAATTAGTTTTTACGTACCTTTCGATAAGGAGATGATTCTAAAATATTTAGGAAAAGAAAATCCTAACATTCGTGGAATACATGAAGAAGAGAATATCGGGATCCACAGAATAATATGGAATGCATCTCAACGCGTTAAGGATTGGTTAATCGAGCAGGGTTATAAAGCAAAATCGGTTTTTCCTAATAATAAATATAGAACAGATATTCCGGGATGGCAAGTAACTTTGCCCCCCGAACTTTCGTTAAGATATCTAGCCGTTCGAACTGGGGTGGCTTCGTTTGGTTGGTCGGGAAATGTTGGTACCAAAGACCATGGTACAGCCATAATTTTAGGAGGGATCGTTACTGATGCAAAATTAAAACCAACAGATCCTATACCAGAATCAGAATCATTTTGCGATGAGTGTAAAATCTGTACAAAAGTGTGTGCTTATCAAATGTTTTCACCTTCAGAAAAAACTTCTGTAAATATTGGGGGGTATGACTTTACTTATTCTAAGAGGATGAATAAAATGCGCTGTTTTCTCACATGCGGTGGATCTAATGGATTACATCTTTCGGGAAAGTTTTCCACATGGTCTCCTGGACGATACGATTACCCTGAAAACGATGAAGAAGTATCACGTCTTATGTCACTCGCAATGACAAGTCAAAGGAAAAGGCCGCCTATTAAAGATTGTTCAAGTGGATATAAACCAGCGTCCTTTAATGGCATGGGTACTATCCAACTCACTTGTGGGAATTGCCAGTTTGTCTGTGCCGGCAATCCTAAGGATACTGCACAACGATATAAACTATTAGTTAATTCAGGATGCGTGATTCAATATGAAGATGGCAAACTTGAAATTTTTCCTCCAGATAGAGCAAAAGAAATCTTTGAATCGATGCCTATAAAGCATCAACGCTTATATTATAAAGACTATAAAAATAAAAAGAGAAAATTAAAAGAGAAGATTCAATAAGTGCCAGGTTTAAGCGAAAAGTTGAATGTACTGATGATTATCACGGATCAGCACAGAGCTGATCATATGAGCTGCGCAGGGAATCCTGTTGTGAAAACTCCTAACTTGGATCGCCTTGCTAAAGAAGGAATCAGATTTACAAATGCTTATTGTGCTAATCCGATGTGTATGCCGAATAGAGCATCCATTTTTACAGGAGTTTATCCTAATGTTCATGGTTGCCGAAGCAATGGTATAAATTTACCAGATACGGTGGAAACATTTGTTGAAACTATGCAAAAGAGCGGATATACTACTCATAATGTAGGTAAGATGCATCTACAATTTTATATCCCCCCTTTTAAACGAAAAACAAAATCTGCCGAAATGATTGGATATTGGATGGATGAAGAAACATCAAAAGAGGCCAAAGAAAAATTTCCTAAACCTTATTATGGATTTGAAGAATGTGAAATTACTTTAGGTCATGGAGATTTATGTGGTGGACATTATTTAGATTGGTTAGAGGAATTACGTCCAGGAGCAACAAAATGGATGCGAAAAAGGTTAACATTGAAATTTTTTGACCAAGTCTATTATGAAAGTGATATGGTTGTTGAACATTATCCTACTACTTATTGTCAAGAGAGAACGATTAAATTTTTAGAAAAACATTCAAAAGGAGAATTTGGAAACAAACCATTCTTTCTCTGTTGTTCCTTTCCGGATCCTCATCATCCCGTCTGTCCTCCCGGTGAATATAAAAATATGTATAAACCTGATGAGATTAATCTCCCTTCCACCTTTTCTGATATTAAAAATATATATAACCATAAATTTTTAGGCCCATTAATAAAAAATCCAATATTTCGTGGAGCTCTGCTTCGAGAGTCTGATGAAACTGAAGTAAAAGAATTTATACGCTTAACCTATGGTTCAATTTCATTATTTGATCGTGCTATTGGAAAAATTCTCGCAAGTTTAGAAAAATTAGGATATGCTGAAAACACAATAGTAATTTATACTAGTGATCATGGCGATTTAATGGGAGATCATGGCATGATTTATAAAGGGCCTTCACCATTTAACGGTTTGTTGAATATTCCCTTGATTATGAGAGTTCCAGGAATAACAAAACCCGAAAGTGTTACAAATTCTTTAGCTAGTTCTATTGATTTTGCAAAAACCATTCTAAATTTAACAAAAATCAGCAATCGCTTTCATTCTCCTTTTATTCAAGGAGTAGATCTTACACCAGTGCTAAAAGATCCAAAAGCAAAAGTAAGAGATTGCTGTTTTATAGAGGAGGACGAAGAATTTGGACCATTAGCAATGAGAATAAGACACTTAATTACAGAAACTCATAAAATTACGATCTATGCTGGTTTAGAAGATGCTGGGGATATTTATGACCGAATAAATGACCCCGATGAACTAAACAATTTGTGGGATAAGGATAGAGATTTAAAAGAAAGACTTGTAACTAAGATATTACATGAAAATTTAAAGGCTCAAACTATGCTGCCAATAAGACAAGCAAGCAGTTAATTTAATATATTTTAGTTTTTATGTTACTTCTCACTCTTTGGGAAGTATTTATGTAGCTCCCAAAACGGCGGTACCAAACCTAGTTCTTCCAGCAAGTCATAAAAACAAAATGCCCCCCACCTATCAATAATTTTACCTTTAGAGTTAAAATATAAAATTGTTGCCCCCTCAAATTCGATTTGTTTGTTAGTTGGTTTAAAACCCCAACTTTCTCCTTTATGCGTCCCTATTGCTTTATAGCGAACCCAAACTTTATCTTCTTCGCCTTTTAACTCGACGATTTTATATTTAAGATCTGGAAAAACTGATCGAAAATATTTTATTTCATGTTTAACTTGGGCAGCCCCTTTTTTATCAATGTGAATCCAACTTGGATCGTAATTCTCATCAATAATTTCATCAGCAATACTTAAATTGGGTGTGCTCCACATATCTTCAAACCAGATTTTTCCTATTCTTTCGGTTTCTTGGATTTTCATTTTAACTATATGTACCTTATTAATCTAAATTGAATAAAAGAAAATAGTATTTATTTTTGTAAAAATCTATTGATTTCATAAGAAGAATTAAGTTTTTACCTTTTCCATTTTTCACTATAAGTATAATGAACTTCGAACCTACAAAAAAATCGATTAGAACTCATAAAGTACCAGACTGGTTTCACGATGCAAAATTCGGCATTTTTATTCATTGGGGATTGTATGCTGTACCAGCATTCGCTGCTAAAGGGCTAAGTTACTCCGAATCAACTCAAGTTGATGAGGAATATTATTTTAAAAACAATCCATATGCTGACTGGTATCTTAATTCGCTTAGGATTTCTGGTAGTCCCACACAAGAATATCATTTCAAAGAATACGGAGAAGACTTTTCTTATGATGAGTTTGTACCAATATTCAATAAAGAATTAGATAAGTGGAAGCCAGAAGAATGGGCTAAATTGTTCAAAAGTGCAGGAGCAAAGTATGTAGTGTTAGTAACAAAACACCATGATGGATTTCTTTTATGGCCAAGTAAATTCCCAAATCCACTGAAAGAAAATTATATTGCGAGGAGAAATATTGTCAGCGAACTCACGAGTTCTGTA
>JBHLLM010000204.1:0-5537 GCA_048885575.1 Candidatus Hermodarchaeota archaeon | reverse complement strand
ACTTCTGCTAAAATATCCTTAATTAATAATAATGCTCCATAAGTCCCTTCTATGTTTTCACAATCTCCCCCAAAAGCAAGAACCTTATCGGTGCATTTCATTTCAATCAGTTCAATTAGCAATCTTTTTGTAGCAGATTGGCTAAGAATTGGCATCCAACATAAATCTACATGAGCATTGTATCTCTGAGTTAGAATGCCTGGTATTGTATGGTGAAAGGGGTAACCGCCATGAAATAAATCAAACTTTACATCTGAAAATTTTCTCATAATGTCCATAAGATAAATTGGACTTGTCTCAGCCATACTAGCCATACCAGTATGAACTTGAACTGTCAATTTTTCTTTTCTAGCATACTCTAAAAGAGAGGTTACAACATAATTACCCCATCTTCTCATCTCTTTCTCGGTGATTAATTCTTCTTTTTTCTGAATCTTATTGTAAATTTCAGTAATTTTTCCGTCGTTATTCTTTTCATATAAAAAATGAATTGAGCGTTCATATGCAGATCCTATTTTAATTGTGTTTGCCATATAACGCAAGGAGTTGAAGTATTCTTCAAGAACATCATCAAAATCCTCTAGGGTACTTAGCGATTTATTAATTTTTTCTGCATATTGCTCGATCTGATGGTTAGCGGTCCAAGAGCGATATTTATACGTGTCTACTTTAACAAATGGGAATGTAACTTCATCAATCCTAATAGTCGTTTGAACGATGGGATGCTTCCAATCCTCCCATAAATCTGGTTTTATGTCTAGAATTATATCAGTTATGTTTAATTTCTTAGTGAGAGTATCATAAATATAATTTGAGTCTTCATACGCTTCTTTTATTATATTGTTTAGGCGTTTCAATTTTTCAGGTTTTATAGGAAGAATATCAATATCATATAGTTGTTTAAATGCTAAGCGGAGTGAATGTAACGCATTAGATCCTATATTTCTATGCAAAATCTCACTCATCCTCCTAAGATTTCTCGGTACATACATATAAGCCCCCTTAAGAACTTTTGCTAAGTCTATTGTTGGTTTTTGAGGTGAATAATTTCCTATATCGCCAAAATGTTCGTGAGTATCAAAGATTTGCACCCATTCTGAAATTAATTTATCCTTTAACATTTCTAATCATTTGGTTAGATGCTCTATTTAGACTCTGGCTAAAAAATATAGTTAGAATTTTCAATATTGCATTGATAAAAAACATTTGTATAAATTATATAATAAAAAGAATCAGTAAAGTACAGGAAAGCCATGATCTACATCTTTGATGAATTTCATTAACCAATCGAAGAATTACTTTAATCATGTTAAAGACTGGGAGTATTAAGATCAGTTATTTGATGATTGCTTGGATTAAATATCCAATCGTTTTTACATTTTTTAGAACAAAAGAAGTGTTTTGCTGGATCTTGGGAGATATTTATGAAGACAAATTTGTAAGGCTTATCATAATTATTTCGATACTGTTTTAAATGTTTTCCACACAATTCACAATTTTTTTTTGAGCTGATCATATTTCTATTTTTTTCTTCAGCGGAATCGTGAAAAAATTTCATTTTTTTTGCTATTCTTTTATTTTCCATTTTATCTCCTTCTTCTTTTAATAGTATTCTGGCTAACCTATAAAATTATTGGTTTTTATATTGTAGAGAAAAAGATAATATAAAAATAACATCGATGAAAGATAATCTAACTTTTTACTCTAAATTTATTCTACCTATGGCTCTGAACTGTAATGCACTATTAAACCTTTCGTACTCATATAATCTTCTTCCATCCACAAGATTAGGAGTTTTCATGTATTTTTTAAATTCCTCAGGTGTCAATTTTTTAAAATCATCCCACTCAGTAATCAAAAGAGCACACTCAGAATCTAATAAAGCTTGTTCTATAGAATCAGCATACTTTATTTGACTTCCTAATTCTATCTTTGCCGTTTCATTTGCTTTAGGATCATATCCAATTATATCTTTTGCTCCCCTTTTTCTTAATTCCTTGACGACCCTAATACTTGGTGCTTGCCTCATATCATCTGTTCCAGGTTTAAATGCCAATCCTAATAATGTAATTCTCTTACTTCTTAAGTCTCCAGCTAATTCTTCTGCGATATCCACAATTCGTATGGCTTGGTCATCATTAATATCTAAAACAGCTTCTAACAGTCTAGACTGATATCCCTTAGATTTTGACCATGCTTTTATAGCATTAACATCTTTATGGAAACAAGAACCCCCAAATCCCACACCCGCTCTTAAAAATCGATTGTTAATGCGATAATCTAAGCCAACACCCTCCATTACTTGGACAATATCGACATTAGGCACTAATTGAGCGAAATTAGCAAATTCATTAGCATAACTTATTTTTGTAGATAATAGGCAGTTATTTCCATATTTTACTAGTTCAGCACTCTCTAAATTCATCCGTAAGATAGGGCAATTTTTTAGGTGATCTCCATAGAAGTACTTGTAAAACTCCTTAAGCATATCTCCACTTTTTTTATCAATTTCTCCAATCACAATTCTATCTGGTTTCAATGTATCTTCTATCGAACGACCTTCTGCTAGAAATTCGGGTTGCATGCATAAACCAAAGTCTTTCCCTGGAATTTTACCAGACACTTCAGTAATAATCCTTCCAACTAAATTTCTCGTAGTTCCGGGAACTACTGTAGATCTTACTACTACAAGATGATAGTTATCCTTTTGTTTGAGGGCTTTTCCTATTTCTCTCGCGGTACTTTCGATATAACCTAAGTTAATACTTTTATCTTCTCGCATTGGTGTACCTTGAGTAATCATTGATATATCTGTCTCGAGAACTGCTTTAACGGGATCGAGTAGACATTGAAGCAATTCTGGTTTATTCTTTTTAATGTTATCCATCATTTCTTGCAAGTCTGCTTCGTAAAAGGGAGCCTTGCCATCATTAATCATGTTAGCTTTCTTCTCGTTATGAGTAGAAGCCAATACTTTTATATCTTTATCGGCAAAACAAGCCGCTGAACATAGTCCAATAAAACCAGTTCCTAATATCGATACACTATACTTAAACAATTTTAATTCTACATCCGATATTTTATTCTTTAAAGTATCAGTTTTAGATCTTGTTAAAACTTTTTGGTTATATTCAAATAAATTTATAATATAATGAAGCTTGATTAAATTTATGATCTCTTCCCCTATGAGGTGAAATTGTGGGAACCTTTTGGGTAGAGCTTAAAAATTTTAAAATATTTCAAAAATTTTAAGGTAGAGCGAAAAGTGAATGATCTCAGAAAAAAGTTAGAAATCCCTAAAGAAGCTTTGGAATCTATTAATCAATTTATCTTAGATGAGAATAACCCGCTAATTAACGATTTGTTTGATCTGATAGACAAATATGGTGGAGTAGAAAACATCAATATAAAGGCTAAAGAAGCGAGTAAATTAGAGAATTTGTTAGAAAAATTAGGAAAAAAAAATCCTAGTTATCTTAAAGACATTGAGTGGTTAATTTCTCAGAGGGATAACAAATCCTTTATTAGTGTAAATGACTATCGAAAAAAAGTTTTGGGTGATAAAATGTCTCAAGTATCTTTTAATGAGGATTTTGCTGTAACATTGGAGTTGTCTGCTTGTCAATATTTTCCGTTTCTAATTGATATCGTAAAGGATGCTATTAAAAATCAGAAATTAGTTCCTGGAAGGATTATTCGGGTTAGAAATATGAAAGAACAGGAAGAAGATGGTGATTTACTGGCGATGGCTGCTGCTATGCAAATAATTGGTTCAACTTGGGTAGAAACTCTTGACACGAAAGGTACAGCACCAGGTCCGGATGGAATGCCAGTGAATGTGCATCTTGGAGGGCCGGATACTATTACTGGCTACTTTGGAGGTGTAGGACAACCAAATGAGTATGCTTTAAAATGGGTCGATGAATTCCTGTACTATTATACAAATTATGGGATTAAACAAGTTCTGAATGTAAATCCTGGGACAGTTTTATTAGGTTATTTAATCTATAAATTGGGAATCAATAACGAATTTAAAATTTCTGTATATATGGGAAACGATAATCCTTACTCTTGCTTTTGGACTTTAATGACAGCTAAGTTATTCGCCCGGAAAGACGGAACAAGTCCGTTAATTGGCTTTAATTTGTCAAACTCTGTTAACAACCAAACGCTTGAACTTTCTGCTTACATAAGAAAACCATTTGGTTTTGAAGATGTGGTAAGGTTGGAACATCATATAACTGAATGCTGGAAAAGTATTGTTAGACAGCCTTATGATCGTCGTGATGAATTGGTAGAATTAGCAAAAAAAATAAAAAATGTGAGCGCTAAACATGAAGGTGGAAATGTAGAGGTTGATAAGAATAGGGACCACCCTACTGACATCCTCGAATATTTCGCACCAAAAAAGGATCTGATAGATGCGGGACTTTGGGACGCACTAAGAATTAATCATCTAGATCGAAATGACGCAGTAAATTCAACTGCTAAAGCTCTAACTGAGAACGGGATAGCCTTTATCGCTGCTAAAAATCTACACCACAGAGTATAAATGTGGAGGGTTAATAGAAATGGGAAAATTTGACTTTAGACCAACGGGAGTAATGCCTGCGTTGGTGACACCGTTTAACAAGGATGACGAATCAATTAATGAAGAAAACCTTAGAAATTTAGTGAATCATCTCATAGAACAAGGAGTTACGGGTTTGGTACCTGTAGGAACAACTGGAGAGTTTGTTAATATGACATTCGAAGAGCGCTTAAGAGTTTTAGAAATAGTCGTAGATGAAACGAATGGAAGAGTTCCAGTGATAGGAGGGACAGGAGAGACCGGAACTAAATTGGTAATCGATGCTACCAAAGCTGCTACGGATATAGGTTGTGATGCGGTAATTATAGTCACTCCATATTACTTAAAACCAAAAGCAAAAGGCTTATACGATCATTACTTCACAATTGCTGAAAAAACGGACATTCCACTTGTTTTATACAATATTCCCGCTTGTACGGGTGTAGAATTGCCTTGGACGGTTGTAGAAGATCTAGTAGATATCGAAAATTTTGTTGCGATCAAAGACTCTAGTGGTGATTACAAGTACTTCTCTGCGCTACTTGAAAAAGTTAGCGATCAAATCTCTGTTTTGATAGGATGGGATGAAAATGTATTGGGTGCTTTGGCAGGGGGTGCAGCAGGGTGTATACTTGGTTCTGCTAACGTGATTCCCAAGTTATGGATTGAAATTTATGATCATGTTAAAAATAATCGCTTACAAGAAGCTCAAGCTCTTCAAAAGAAAGTGCAAAAGATAGCTCGTATGTTAATCAATTCTGGAGCTTTAGGCGCCAAAGAGTGCCTAAATATGATGGGAGTACCTGTAGGTACAACTAGACAACCTATTATTTTGGGAGATACTCTTTCTTACGAGCTTCGAGACGAATTTCGAGTTGAGCTGGAGAAACTAGGATTAATAGAGAAGAAAGAAATCAAATTTGAGATAGGTGAGAAAGAACTCACTAGCAGATTTTACGCAGTAGGC
>JBHLLM010000203.1:0-5618 GCA_048885575.1 Candidatus Hermodarchaeota archaeon | reverse complement strand
GTTTCTCCCTCCAATTCCTTTCCCTTTTATTGTTACTGTTAATTCCCCGCTGCCTACTAAAGCAATTTTCTGTTTTTTGGATTTTTCCACAAAATATTGTAATTTAGATGAAATAAGACTGAATAATCCTTTTCCAAATACAGCAGCTTCCCCTACAATTTCATTTGAAAAGTAGTCAACTATAAAGCCTAATTCCTTTAAATAATAAGAGATTTCATTAACACATGACTCTACGCTTCCAATCAAATAGTTATGAACATTTTTAAAGTAAATGGATTTGTCCAAAGGTATATTTAGCGTAGGATCGTTCATACCCGTTTCAATAAGTTGTTTAACTGAAGAAGGAACCTTAAATTGTAATTGGTACTTCTCTATAATATCAAAAGCATCCTTGTAAATAGTGAAATCGGGAATTGTAGGACCAGAAGCAATGGTTTCCAAGTTATTCCCAACAACATCTGATATTATTAGAGCTACTACTGTAGCTTTACTACTCTCATATATTTTCTTTACAAGGTTTCCACCTTTAAAGTTGGATAGGTGTTTTCGGACAATATTAATCTCTTGAATTGATGCTCCGGATGCTATTAGAAGAGAATTAGTCATTTGTAAATCTGCTAATGATATGTTTTCTTTAGGCATGGTTAATAGAGCCGAACCACCTCCAGATAATAAAATAATAATTAGATCGTCTTTAGTTGTATTTTCAATATGAGTAAACATTGCTTTTGTACCATTAAATCCATTTTCATCAGGTATAGGATGAGAAGCTAGATTCATTTTTATTTTGCTTGAGTCAGAATAGTTCTTCACTTCAACATTATTTGGGATATTAATCAATCCTTTGTAGTTAATCTTCGAGTACTTTTTAAGAAGCTCTTCGAAAGCTAATGCCATTTGGGCAGAGGCTTTCCCACCCCCTATAACTAAAATTTCTCTATAAGTGCTAAGGTCGAATACCTCGTTGCGAATAATAAGAGTATCTTTGATAATTTTAACAGAGCTTTTTATTAATTTTTCTGGTTCAACTGAACTAATAGCTATCTCTAAAGCATTCAATCCAATTCTCCTTAAAGCTAAAGATTCTTCTTTTATGTTGTTATGGGTTAATTGCGAGAGATTTTTTATATACAACTTTAAACACGAATTTGTTCTGGTATTATTTAAATTAAACGACTAATTCCTAATTCCTTAATAAATACTAATGTTTTATGTATTCAACTTTGAACGATGTTAATTTTCCTTCTTTAATAATAATTTCCCGAAAAGCTCCTGCCAAAACTGGTTTGAAATAGCTTCCTAAACCTAAGGCAGGGGTTTGTACAACATAAGGCGCGTTGAGTTCAACTTCTTTTTGTGTTTCGTATTGTTCAGAATAAAGATCGTAAAAAATCGCTGCAGGATTTTCTAACTTTTCTATGATATAATGGGGATTATTCGAAATATTGGTTGTTAGATTCTGTATATCTGTCAGTCGAAACTCTTTTAATTGGTGCGTGTGTCCTGAAAGGGTAAGAATACAAAAATCAAGGCAAAATTTAAGAAGTTTGGCCCAGTTTGAAGAAATTGTTCCGTATTTTACATCAAATTTATCATCAATTCGAGCTGAAGAACCTTTTTTGCCTAATTTCGCAAGATAAGATTCTTTAAACTGATCAATTGTAGTTAGGATGTCTTGGGGAGTTCTTAAAAGCGAAAAACGCTTAATAGAGCCAATACTTTTTTTAGGATTAATTGGAGGACCATGAATAAGAAGAAATGTATTCTCCCCCTGTTTAATTTCACCATTAACTATATTTTCTAAATATTTTATTTGCTTGCTAGTAACTCCAGTAACGGAAGGATGTCCACTAATGAAATCTATTATATTTTTAAATGAATCTGAGCCTGAATTTAAGAAAATGAAGTTATTGGTTCCTAATTTTAGATAATAATCTAAAGAGGAGTTAATTTCCCGTAAGTAAGCTTTTAAAGATCGAAAACTTTTCGTTATTGAACTTATTGGATTTGCTAATAATTCGTCGTTCAAAGCGATAGCTTCGTCTCCAGTTAAACCTATTTTCTTGTACAAATTACCCCAGCGAAGATCGTAATGATAAGGGCGAAAATCGTGGTTCCCCGGTATTGTAAATATGGGACATAACAATTCTTCGCTAGAAACCATCCCTCTTCTTCTTTCTTGAGGAAAATTTAATATTATCTCTTTAAAAATACGCCAATTACTATGTTCATAATCAAAATCTAAATCTTTTCTTTTTTCCTTATCAATTTTTGAGATAATTGAAAAATCAATAAGATCACCGGTTAATACTATAAAATCTAAATCATTTTGGATTACTTGCTTATTTGCAAGCTTAATAAACTTTCTTAGATTATTATTAGGGTTAATATATCGCTTGTGAAGTGGTTTTATAGTTTTAACTTTTTGGTCCGGTTTTCTTATTAACAAACGCTGAAAAAAAGAAAGTGCTTTAGCACTTTGAGCAATAACTTCGCTAACATCTGATTTCCTTACTAAATTTTTCCATTTTTTAACAATTTCATAAATCCTATCGTTGCGTTCAGCTAAATGTAAATCCGTAGCATGAAAAAACTTGAAATTTATCCAATTATTTTTTGAAACAACTATAGAATGATAATTAGTCCAATCGCTTTTATTGAAACGTTTAAATTCTATATCTAACATCACGAAATTAAATTTTTTTAAAAATTCAATAACCTCGTTAGATAATTTAAACGATATCGTCGCTGTGTAATATTTGTTCAAACTGCCAAAAATTCTATGCTTGATCAAATAATTTTGAGGATTATAGTAGTTATCGTATCTTGGATTATCAATTTCATAAGAGTTGGACTGTTCGACCTTTGATAAGATAGGCTTTATAATGTCTCCTCGAAAGGCACGTGGTCTTGATTTCTTAATTTTTTCAAAGGGGATAACCTTAAATTTATGCCCTTTAGAATCTGTGATTTCACCCTCGATGGGTATTTTTACTTCAATCTTCTCTCTTTTTTTTCTAAAAAATAAATGTTTAATTCTACTCCATATACTTCGCTTTTTTTCTTTTTCGAGCTTTAAAAGAAAATCTTTTCTTGCTTTTTCAAGATAATCCACCAATTTCCACTTATATTCAAGAATGGGAATTAGATTTATGTTATTTTGGACATATTCCTCAAATTGTGCAATAGTATCAAGATTACTTATAAATAATAATTTTAATTGAAATTCGTGAATCTCTAATTGCTTGTCTATGTTTAAAAATAGGGGATGCCCCAGATTTGGGCTAATCAGTAAAGCATTTTTGGGTCGAATACCTTCAGATTCAATCAAGATACAACAATCTTCAATTAAAATTTAAATTCCTATCTATTGAAGAACATTCAAGTCCTAATAAGTTTTTATTTGATCTGATTGAAACTATAAATATCTTTAGGTTTATAATTAAAATACGATCGCTAAATTTGTTAAATAATCTAGGCTATTGATTAGCAAGATTAACGAAGATCACATTGTCTCCCCGAACTACAATGTTTCCAAGAGTCTCATGCTCCTCCTTGATGGCTCCATCCTCATCCATATATTCAAAAAGTTGACTTGTTCCTTCAAGATATAGATTAAGATGCTCATCAAATCCCATAAGCATACCTCTAAACAACCGATTTCGCTTAACTTTTATCAATATAACCTTATTAACAGAATTCTTTAGATAATCTATAGGTCTGTTAGGTCTAGCCTGTTGGTAATTTTTCCTTTCCATTTCTTTAAACACTAAAAAAAACTATTTCAAAAAAATTTAATATAATAATCTAAATTAACATTCAGAATTAAAACCTTTTGTTTATTTATCCTAATATGTTTATAAAGATCACCTTATTATCTCTAAATTTCTATTAATAGTTAGGATTAATGATAAAATATATTAAGAATCAAAAAACATATATGGAATAAATTCCTAGAATCTTTTATAAATAAAGGCTCGTGGCGAAGCATGGATATCGCAGCTGCCTCCTACATAATTTGTATGGAGAAAGCAGAAGGTCGGGGGTTCAATATAGTGCGCATTTCGCGTTTCTTGAACATATCCCCTCGGGCCTGTTTTGTTATTATTTTGTTGTTTACTATTGCGTTATTACATCTCATACATAACGTTAATTTATATAATCCCCTATCCCATTTATTAAATGCCTAAAATTAGAGGTGAAATTATGTCAAAAAGAATTTTAAGAGTAGATATGTCAAAACTTGAAGCAAAGTTCGAGGATTTACCAAAAGATTTCGTAGCTCTAGGTGGGCGTGCTCTTACATCTACGATTGTTGCAAAGGAGGTTGATCCACTTTGCCATCCATTAGGTCCGAATAATAAACTTGTGTTTGCTCCCGGTTTAGTGACTGGAACAACAGCTCCAACTTCAGGTAGAATTTCCGTAGGAGCAAAATCTCCATTAACAGGAGGGATTAAAGAAGCAAATGCGGGAACTAATTTTGCTCAAAAGTTAGGAAGAATGAGAATTGCTGCGATTGTTGTCGAAGGAAAACACACTGGAAATGACTATTATCTGTTAAAAATCACGAACAATAATGCCGAATTTATGAGCGCCAACAAGTGGGTAAACACAGGACTTTATGATGCATACAAAAGTCTATTAAAGGAATTTGGAGATAATATAAGTATTTGTGGCGTAGGCATTGCGTCTGAAATAATGGGAGCTGCCTCAGGGGTTTGTTTTAACGATCCTGAAGGATTAGCTAGTCGATATGCAGGACGAGGTGGACTAGGTGCAGTTATGGCCTCAAAAGGATTAAAGTTCATTATAGTAGATGAAACCGGAGCACCTGGAGTAGAGATCCTGAACCAAGAAGCTTTTGATATGGGTGTTAAAAAACTCAGAGATGCTCTTGCGACTCATGATGTGACAAAACCAGGTGGAGCCCTTAACTCGTATGGTACAAGCGTACTTGTTAATATTATAAACGAGGCGGGGGGCTTACCACAACGTAATTTTTCATCAGGACAAGATGATAGGTCTGAAAAAGTATCTGGAGAAGTAAAAGCTGAGGAAATAAAGAAGCGAGGGGGTGTTCGTCCTCATTTCTGTAGCCCAGGATGTATTATCCAATGTTCAGAAGTGTGGACAAAACCAGATGGTAAGGATCCTGTTGGAGTGTTAGAATATGAAAGCGTGTGGGCTTTAGGTCCTAATTGCGGTATATATAATCTGGACGACATTGGAGAATTAAATAGAGCTTGCAACGATTTAGGTTTAGATACAATTGAGGCAGGAGATTTAATTGCAGTTGCAATGGAGGGAGGTTTAACCGAATTTGGAAACGGAAAAGGAGCTTTAAAGTTAATGGACGAAATTAAGAATAAAACACCGACAGGTAGAATTTTAGCTAATGGTACTGCTTATGTAGCTCAAGCATTTGGTGTAACCCGAGTCCCCGTTGTTAAAGGACAGGGCTTACCAGCCTATGATCCACGAGCTATTAAAGGAATCGGCGTAACTTACGCGACAACTCCTATGGGAGCAGATCATACAGCTGGTTATGCTATTGCTACTGAAATTTTGGGTGTTGGAGGAACAGCAGATCCTAAAGACACTAAAAAAGCAGAGTT
>JBHLLM010000202.1:0-5619 GCA_048885575.1 Candidatus Hermodarchaeota archaeon | reverse complement strand
TTGGTCGTGTCCAGGAACCGCCATTACAGCTCCAGCACCATACTCGTAAATCACGAAATTTCCGATGTATATAGGAATCTCTTCTTTAGTTAGTGGATTAATCGAGTGTTTTCCGATGAATATCCCTTTCTTCTCAACTTCGATATCTGTTCTCTGAAATTTATTCTGTCTTATAGTTTCTTTATAAAGGTTCTGAAAATCAGATTCATATTTTGTTTCTGCTACCCATTCCTTAACCCAAGGATGCTCGGGGGCAAATACCATAAATGTAACTCCATACAATGTATCAGCTCTAGTTGTAAAAATGTCAATGGTTCTTTTTTCGCCAACAATTGGAAATTTTATTATTGTTCCTTCTGATCTTCCAATCCAATTACATTGCATTGTTTTCACTTTTTCTGGCCAGTCTACAGTGTCCAAACCATCTAAAAGTTCTTCAGCGTACTCTCTAATTTTTAGAAACCATTGAGTTAAAAACTTCTGCTCGACTTCTGAACTACACCGCCAGCATTTGCCACTTAGAACTTGTTCATTTGCTAACACAGTTACGCATTTAGGGCACCAATTCACATAGGATTCTTGTCTGTAAGCTAACCCCATTTCGTACATCTTGAGAAAGAACCACTGATCCCACTTGTAATAATTAGGGTCGTGAGAATAGATCATACGTGTCCAATCGTACGAAAGGCCTATCCGTTTTTGTTGAGCTTGAATTGATTTTATGTTTAAGTTTGTCCACTCTTCAGGATCAGCTCCATGGTCAATTGCTGCGTTTTCTGCTGGTAAACCGTAGCTATCGTACCCCATCGGATACAAAACATTAAACCCTCGCATTCTTTTAAATCTAGCAAAAGAATCCCCTATTGAATAATTACGAAGGTGTCCTATGTGTAAATCAGAGCTTGGATATGGGTACATCTCTAATACATAATATTTTTTTTTACCTTTTTGCCTCAGATCCTCTTTAACTTCGAAAATTTTCTCATTTTCCCATTTGACCTGCCATTTTTTCTCGATTTTTTGAAAATCGTATTCACTGTTAACCATTTTGTATCAAAAACAATTTTTTAAAATTGAGTATTAAAATATAAACATGAATAATTTAAACAATAAATTTTTTTTGATTTGAGAGATATTCTTTATCAAAAATATATTCTTCGCAAAAATTTTAGTTCTAATAATGACAATAGATAAAATTAGAGTATCGATTGGGAGCGCTTCTGTACTTGGATTATATGATAGTAAGGAATTTAAAGATACTCCTACGACATGTTATGTAATGACTTATAAAGAAGGTCATTGTACAGCAAATTGCGGTTTTTGCCCTCAGGCCAGAGAATCAGAAAGTTCAATTGAACTTCTTTCACGAGTAAGTTGGCCAACTTTTCCCTTTAAGGCATTTTTGACTAAATTGAATTATTTACCAAATTCTAAACGATTTAAAAGAATTTGCATCCAAACTCTAAATTACTCCCAAAATTTTCAAGATCTCAGTGAGATTGTTTCCCAGATTAAAAAGAATTGCGAAATACCTATATCAGTTGCGATTCCACCTATGTCTAAACAAAATTTAGAACATTTAAAACTGATTGGTGTTGAAAGAGTAGGGATAGCTCTTGACGCGGCTACAGCTGAGATTTTTGAAAATGTAAAAGGAAGAGAAGTTAAAAGCCCTTATAATTGGGAAAGTCATATTCAGCATCTTAAAGATGCTTTAGAGATTTTTTCAGAGGGTTATGTTACAACACATTTGATTGTAGGATTAGGAGAAACTCCAAAAGAAATTTTGAAATTGATTAGTGATCTCCATGATCTAAAAATCAGGGTAAGTTTATTCGCATTCATGCCAATAAAAGGAACAAAACTTGAAAATTTACCTAGACCGGAATTAATAGACTTTAGGAAAATACAATTGGGACGATATATTCTAATAAATGGATTAAAAAATCTTAAGGATTTTACATTTAACCGTTTTGGCGATATTGTTAAATTTAATCTAAATAAAAGAGATTTATGGAATATAATAAGTACTACAGACGCATTTTTAACCTCAGGATGTTCTGGTTGCAACCGTCCGTACTACACATCAAGACCTTCAGGTCCAACTTACAATTACCCAAGAAAGCTCTCTCCAAACGAGGAAGAAGAAATATTTGAGAGTTTAATTAGCCTTGTGCAAAAAGAGTAAATGTCAAAAAATGAAATGGAGTGGAGATTACTCCCTCTAGAAACTAGGAATGGATATTGGAATATGGCTCTAGATGAAGCTATATTGGAAGCAGCAATTAAGCACGAAGTTCCTAATACCCTCAGGTTTTTTAAGTGGAATCCTTCAACAGTATCTATTGGGAGAAATCAAAGTCTATCTAACGAGGTTAATATTAAATTTGCTAAAGAAAAGGGTTTTAATATTGTTCGGAGAATTACAGGTGGAGGGTCTGTGTTCCATGATTACACTCGCGAGATCACCTATTCTATTGTGTGTCCCACCAGATTCCTGGAAAAATTCAATGCAAGGAAGGTGATCGAACAATTCGAAAAAATAGAAGCAGGAATTATTTTAGCCTTAAAATATTATGGTTTAAAACCAGAACCAGGAGTAATACATTGTCCCGCAATCTTTTTGGATGGAAAAAAGTTTTCTGGAAATGCACAAGTTAGAAAAAAAGGTTATCTCCTACAACATGGGACATTATTACTAGAACTCGACCCAGAACTTATGTATTCTGTTTTAAAAGCGCCTCACAATGTAAGTAAATCGAAGATGGTACAATCAGTTTATGCAAAGTGCGTTGGTATAAAAGATAAATTAGAATCTTACGAAGAAAATGATTTTTTATTATCTCTTAAAGCTGGTTTTGAATCAAATTTAGGAATTAAATTAAAAACCGGGATTTTTACGGAGAATGAATTAAGATTAGCTGAAACTCTTGTTTCAAATAAATATTCTAACAAAGACTGGTTAGAGAAGTATGAGTAAAAATGAAAAATTATTAAAAAAGTTTGAAATAGGTAGCCAAACATGGTCAGACTATAATGAAGTCTTAAATCTTAATTCAAGTGATTTAAAACCTTTTTTAAAGCTTGCTTATGCTCTAAAAAGGAAAAGTTTTGGAGATTTATTAAAGATCTACATCCCCAATAAAAGATTTCCGGCAATAAGCATTACGGGAAGTGAATGCTCATTGCATTGTGAACATTGTAATAAAAAATATCTTGAGGGAATGAAACCAATTTTAAATAGTGAAGATTTAAAAAAATATTTAATGAATTTACACAATAATGATGGAATCGGAGTATTACTTTCAGGAGGTTGTCTACCCGATGGTTCAGTTCCTTTATTGGATTATTTAGATTCGATAAAAGAAATTAAAGAAAAAACTAATTTAATAATTAATGCCCATACCGGGTTGTTAAATGAAGATACTGCTAGGAAAATAGCACAAGTAGGCGTAGATATTGTATCTTTTGATATCAATATGGACGAGGATATAATTAAAGAGATTTACCACTTAGATAAAGATTTAGACGATTATAGAAGTTCAATTGGCTATATGCAAAAATTTGGTATAAATATAGTTCCCCATATTTGCATTGGATTATATTACGGCAAACTCCATAAAGAACTGGAGACAATTAAATTTATAAAAGAATTGGGATTAAATCCTGCTTTGATTGTTTTAATTGCGTTAATCCCTCCGAAGAATGCTAATAACAAATTTATAGAGCCAAAACCAGGAGATATAGCAAAAGTCATTTCCATTATTAGATTTGCTTATCCTAATTCAGAAATTTCGTTAGGGTGTATGAGACCAAGAGGAAATATTAAAATGGAGATCGAAAAATATGCCATTAAAGCAGGAATTAATAGAATTGAAATTCCTTCGAAGAAGACTTTAAAATGGGCAAAAGAAAAATATCCTAATATAACTTACAATTTTTTTTCCGCGTGTTGTGCAATACCAGTGGAATTCGAAAAATTTGCATTAAGTAAAAATACAGATTTAAAAAGTTATCAATAAATATTTTATAAAAATAACCACAATAAGAAAATGAATAAAAATGTTAACTTAATTGGCATAGAGAATATTCCTTTTATAAAGAACGGTGATGATCTCCCTTCGATTATTTACGATGCTTTAAAAAACAGTAATATTTCATTAGAAAATGGAGATATTCTAGTTATTGCTCAATCTATAGTTTCGAAAAGTCTTGGAAGAATTAAAAATTTAAATGATGTTAAACCGACTCAAGAAGCTTTTGATATTTATGAAAAAATGACACCTCTCACAAAGAAATGTGGTTTACCTATAAAAGCTCCGGAACTAATTCAAACAATATTGGACGAATCTAAAAAGGTGCTAAAAGTAGAACATGTCATGATTGTTGAGACTAATCATGGTTTTGTATGTGCTAATGCTGGAATTGATCAATCAAATGTTGGAGGAAAAGACTTAATTACATTGTTACCATTAGATTCTGATAAGGAAGCAAAAAAGATTAGAGATTCACTCCAAAATTTGACAGGAAAAAAAGTAGCCATAATTATATCGGATTCATTTGGAAGAGCCTTCAGAATTGGAGCCGTTGGAGTAGCGTTAGGAGTTTCAGGATTAAGTCCAATTTTAGATAAAAGAGGGAATAAAGATTTATTTGGGAAAGAATTACAGAGTACGATTATTGGTCAAATTGATAATTTAGCGTCCTCAGCTCAATTGGTTATGGGAGAAGCGGATGAAGGATTACCAGTTGTAATAATAAGAGGGTATAATTTTGAAATTGATGAGAGTGCAACTATTAATAAGATTTTAAGAGAAAAGGAGGTCGATTTGTTCAGAGAAGAAAATTTTTCAGAGCGTTTTGAAAACATTTTGAGATCACGCAGGAGTTATAAGTTCAGGTTCAGTGATAGAAAAGTAAAAAAAAGTTTGATAGAAGAAAGCATAGAGTTAGCTCGGTGGGCGCCAAGTGCTCATAATGGTCAATTTTGGCGTTATATTATCATGGAGCAGGGAAATTCTCGTGAAAAACTAATCACGAATATGAATATGAAATTAAAAGATGACTTACATAGAGATGGAAGATCAGAAGATTTCATTCAAAGAAAAATTGAAAAAACCAAGACTAATTTTCTAAATTGTCCATATCTCATTCTTCTTTGTTTAGATACAAAAGAGTTAGAGAAATATTCAGATAATGAAAGAGAAAAAAATGAGTACATTATGGGAGTTCAGAGTGTAAGCGCTTCAGCAACTTATTTACTTCTTGCTTTTGAAATTAAGGGACTAGTAGCGTGTTGGTATTGCGCTCCATTATTCGCCAAAGACATTATTAAGGATACACTGAATCTACCTAATTCTTATGTTCCAATGGCATTTTTTACTGTAGGATATTCAATAAAAGAAGCATCAATACCAAAACGAAAGGACCTGAAAGACATCATTTTCAGAGTATAACAAATAGGATTCTGTAATTAGTCATGAACGATAACTATTATTTAGTGCTTGCTGGAGGAGTAGGTGCGGCAAAATTCATCGAAGGATTGGCTAATGTAATTGATCCCGCTCTTTTAAAGATTGTAATTAATACCGCAGATGATATAGAGTTATACGGTTTAAG
>JBHLLM010000201.1:0-5627 GCA_048885575.1 Candidatus Hermodarchaeota archaeon | reverse complement strand
CCATTTTCCCTCATTTCTGCCAAATGGACCCCAATCGTCCATTTTTCCTTCAAGCGGAATTCGATTATTTTTTTGAGACATAATCACCATTTAAAAAAAATTGGTAAAAGTTTTATCCAGAAGATTAGTTGTCCTCTTTAATCTCTAAGTTCATAGCTTCAAACTTATTATGAATTATTTCGTAAATCTTGAATTTTCCGTCTTGCATCGCTTGCTCGACTAATTCTGTAATTTTTCCTTGGTTTAAGAAGCTATCTTTAACAATTTGTTCTACTTTAGAATAAATTAATTCAGTAATTTTGTAGTTGAATCTATTTTTTTTCTTTTCAACCAAAATCTCGGATAATTCAAGGTGTTCTTTGTGATCCCAAATGTATTGAAGAAGATCGTCTATACCATCACCATTTATAGCATCAGTTAATACTACTGGCGGTCTATAACCGCTCTGAAATATAGCGTCATCAAGCATCATTTCAATTTGGACAGCAATATCTTCTCCACCCAAATCTTTTTTGTTTATATCGTAGATATCTCCAATCTCGATAATACCGGCTTTTTGCATCTGAATGACATCACCATAACCAGGAACTAAGATAACTACAACGGTGTAAGCAAGATTATAAATATCAAATTCAGCTTGTCCAACTCCTACCGTTTCTATAATGATTATATCTATTCCAAAAGCTTCGTATAACATACTGATATCGAAAACTGCTCTTGATATTCCTCCCTTATATCCTCTTGATGCCAAGCTCCGCATAAATACATTAGGATGTAAAGAGATATTAGTCATGCGGATTCTATCGCCCAAGAATGCGCCTCCGCTAAAAGGGCTCGTTGGATCTACAGAAATAATTCCTACAGATTTACCTTGGTTTAGCATTTTCTGAGCTATAGCTCCCGTCAATGTGCTTTTTCCCACTCCAGGAGATCCAGTAAATCCAATTATGTACGATTCATGTTTTACATCTTCGAAATGTTTAAAAACCTCATGCGCCCGCTTAGGTTCGTTCTCGATAATAGTAATTAACCTTGCTAAAGCAATTTTATCCTTTTTTTTAAAGTTAACTATCAGAGTTTCTAAATCTTGACTCTTCATAAATGACTACTTCCTCAGGTTCATAGCGCACAAATTAAAATCTTAAATAGAAAAATATTAGCTAGGTTTTTTACTTTTTGACATTATTTCGAATAAAAATATAATAATGTATTTTAAGAATCTAATTTGTTATTATTTATTCTAATTCGTCCAAACCTTTAGTTAATATATCAGGGTGATCTTTTAAACAATTTTATCAATAATCGATTTCTTTAAATATTTGAATTTGCTCTTTCAAAATATTAACATTGGTGAGATCGTATCTTTCATAAACTTTGCGGTAATCATGAAAAGTAATTTTGCCTAAATCTTGACCAGATCCTTAATTAAACAGAAATGAATCATTCCATGAAATGGAATTTCATTTTTATTGCAATTTATAATGCCAATAAAGATAATTATAAGGCATTATATTTTTCTTGAAATATGTATTAATTAAATATAGATAAAAGTAACAATAATTTTTATCAAGTAATCTTTTTAATATAGATAAAAAGAGGTTAACTAATCAAATGAGAACTAAAGAACAATTTATAGAAGATTTAGGAAAAATGAAAAACAACATCTATTACGACGGAGAAAAGATCAGTAGATTAGACGAACGACAAATGCACTGCATTGACACCATTGGTACTACCTTTGATATGGTTGATGAATATGCTGATTTAATGAAAGTTAAATCCCATCTTACTGGAGAGACCATTAATCGTTTCACACACATTCACCAGAGTACAGATGATCTTCATAAAAAACAAGATATGACTCGGAAACTATGTCAGAAGGTTGGGGGTTGCATCCAACGGTGTATGGGGTGTGATGGAGCCAACGCAGTCTATAATGTTAGCTATGAAGCAGATAAAATGAACAAAGGAAAAACAAATTATCACGAAAACTTTAAGAAATGGATGGAACGATTTCAAAGGGAAGATTTGATTGCTGCCTGTGCTCAAACGGATGTTAAAGGAGATCGGATAAAGCGACCAGCGGATCAGGATGACCCAGATATGTATGTTCATGTAGTGGAAAAAAAAAGCGACGGTATAATTGTCAGTGGATGTAAAGTTCACATCTCAGAAGCTTCAGTATCAGACGAAATATTAGTTGTTCCTACAAGAGCTTTAAGACCAGAGGATAAAGATTATGCAGTTGCATTTGCCATCCCCGGAGACTACGAAGGAGTAAAACAAGTTGTTACTATTCACAATCTGAGAGAGAGGAAATATTTCAAAAGAGGATTTATGCCAGGGGCAACGGATTCCTATATTATTTTTGATAATATTTTTATTCCATGGGAAAGGGTTTTCCTTTGTGGGGAATATCAACACGCGGGCGCTCTTGCGTTGTTATTTGCACTATTTCATCGACACAGCTATTCTGGATGTAAACCAGCAATAGGAGATCTAGTAACTGGTACAGCTGCTTTAGCTGCGGAATATAATAATATTCATAAAGCTCCCCATGTTAGACATAAGTTAGCAGAATTAATTATGGTTACGGAACTTGGCTACGCTGCAGGTTATACCGCTTCTGATTTAGGTAAACCAGAGGTATACTTTCCAGGTTTAGGATTTGTCCCTTACGGTCCAGGAAGTTACATACCTAATTCTATTTATTGCAATGTAGGAAGATGCTTAACTGGAGAGAATGTTTATCGAGAAGCAGAAATAATTTGTGATATCTCAGGGGGGATTCCTGCTACTTTCCCACATGAAAATGATTTCCTTAATCCCGAACTTAAGGATTATCTATACAAATACATTACGAGAAATCAAAATATTGCACCCAAAAATGCTGCCCAATTCTGGCGATTTGTTGGAGATATGCTTTGTTCTGCAACCGGAGGCATTTCTCAAGTTGGAGGTTATCATGGGGGAGGTTCCCCTGTAATGGAACAAATTGCTATTACCACACAATACGATATTGAAGCCAGAAAAAAGATGGTAAAAGCCATCGCAGGAATTGATGACAAACTCAATGATGAACTAAAGAAGAAGCCAAAATTAGGAGTAGAACAAAATATCGTAAAAGAACCAAAAATAGTTCGATAAAATCTTTTTTTTTAATCTTTTTTCTTTTAATTTGAACTAATAGTATGTTCAGAATTCGAAAACCTTGGGTTTTAATCTGAAATAATTACCCTTTTTTCTATTTACCAAATCTAGTTATTTACTTTTTATGCCAGTAGTCAAGAATTCTCCATTTTTTATCTTTGAGACACTCTTTATGCTCAGGGATAATATTGAGTTCTTTTAAATCTTCAATAGAGGAGGATTTTATAAGACCTATAATATCGGATAAAAATAAAACATTCATCTTGCCTCGAGTATTAGCGTCAGCTGATGCGTTATGCGGTATTAGAATCATGCGAATGTGGGGTTGTGCCTCTTTTATTCTCTTCAAGCGTTTTAAAGTTTCAGTTTCTATTGGTTCTATGGGAAACACATCGAAGGCTATATTTATCTGAACTTCTTTACTTTCTAACATATCCAATAAGGTGTTCAAATCCACAACGCCACCACGAGCTGTATTAACAAGTAAAGCGTTTTTTCTCATCTGTTTTAACAAATCTCGACTAACTAATTTTTCTGTAAATTTGTTAAGAGGAATATGTAAACTAACCACATCTGACTCTCTAAATATATCCTCAATTTTTTCTTTAAATTCAATCATAGGATATTTTTTTTCAAAGTCTTTCATGTGTCTAGTATCGTAATAGAGAATTTTAATATTCCAAGGAGCTAGTTTTTTAACTAATTCTTTCCCAATTTCACCCATTCCCACAATTCCAAGAACTTTATTAATTAATACAGAGGAAAGGGATTTATCCAAATCCCATTTATCCCCCTCGGTCCAATGACCATTCCACAAATAGTAGTGGAGATCAACTAAATTTCTCAAGTTAGCCATTATTATAGATATGGTGTAATCTGCTACTGTTTCGTGAAGAACTCCGGGAGTGTGCGTTATCAAGATATCGTCATTTTCTGTTCTATGAATGTGATTAAACCCTGCAGTGGATGTAGATATAGCAAATATATTGGATCTTTCTAACATATTGGAAGTTATGTCGTGGCTCAAATGACATCCAAGGATGTCAGGATAAAACTCTTCAATAACTTTTTGAATTTGCTCCTCAGTTGGAAATCTCCCATCAAAAACCTTTAATTCTGATATATGTGTTAATTCTTCCCATAAATTCTTAATTTTTATACGAATTTTTTCGGAGATTATCTCATTAGATCCTATCTCCTCACTTGAAAATACATTTGAGGTAAGATATACCTTAGGTTTATATGTCATATTCTTAACGAGTATTTTCGGATATTTGAATTTTTTGACATAACCTAAAAGAAACTATAAGGATATGTTAAAGGTAATATTAAGGCAATTGTGTAAAAGTTTAATAAAGCTAGAAATTATCTTTAATCTATAATTAATAATTTGAAGTGGTAATTTATGACACAAGGAATAGAATTTGAATTTGAAGTGAGGAAAAAACCAACTTTTTCTTATATAGAAGTGGCTCTAAAGAAAGGTCAAACAATACAATGTGAAGGAGGGACGATGATATTTTTCGATCCCACATTAGAAATTTCGACGAAAAAAGCATCGAGTGGTTTTTTAAAATCATTGAAACGTGTCCTTGCTGGAGAGACTTTTTTTATGAATACCTTTAGCGCTCTGGACGATGGTAGTTTGGGGTTAGCTCCGGCGTTCCCGGGAGATTTAATGCAACTTTCATTAGAAAAAAATGATAGTTGGATTTTATTTAGCGGTTGTTTTGTTGCAAGTTCAGTGCATTTTGAGACGCAAACAAACTTTCTAGGATTAAAAAGATCGTTTTTTGGTGGCGAAAGAGCATTTTATTTGCAGGTGGATGCTTTAAACGGTCCTGGGGATTTATTCATTGGTTCGATGGGAGCTTTTATGGAAGTTACATTGGAAGATGATCAATTATTTAATTGCGATAATGGACATCTAGTTGCAATGGAATCGAGTGTTTCTTTTGATATCAAAAGGGTAGGTGGATTGAAGTCAACATTTCTTTCTGGAGAAGGTGTTGTTGCTCAATTAAAGGGTCCTGGTAGAGTTATAATGCAATCAAGAAATCCACGCGAATTTGCTTTATGGTTATATAACTTCATGCCAAAGCCACAAAGAACTGCTTAGGTTCGTTAGAAATAATTCATAGAAAGTCCGTTTAATAATAATAAATAAAATAGGATTTTTTTTTTAATTTTTTACCTCAAATAGATATAGAAATTCCTCATTCTAAAATTGGAAGAAATTAAGGATTAATAATTATTTTTACACGCTCTGGTGTTTTCTTTGTTTTCATTGCTTCGGTGATATCATTTAGTTTGAATTTGGGAGTAATAATTTTATAACTGCTTTAGTTTTTTGAAAGAATTTTAAATTTTTAGAACTTAGGAATCCACTTTGCTTCAGCTTCGAACATTTCTTCAACCATCTCATAGATTTGTGTTGTTGAACATACACTAGCAGTGTTAGGATCGAGTAATATTGC
>JBHLLM010000200.1:0-5630 GCA_048885575.1 Candidatus Hermodarchaeota archaeon | reverse complement strand
AAGGTTCTTTCTATTTCAACCCCATAACCATCTACTTGTGCTGTAACAATTGAAACATGCGGCCCTCCCTCTTCCATCTCAGCAAAAATTTTTGGGATAATATGAGGGTCGTGAGAAAATGATGGTGGCCACACTGCCGCAACAGTCTTACAAACTATGAAATTAGCCTCAGGAATATCTGTAATTATTTTGGAAGTCATGGATCCAGTTATTTTTTGATACAGAGCAAACTCGTGTACCCCTGGTTTACACATTTTAAGTAACTCCTTGTGTCCTCTGTTTACAATTTTACAAGCATGAGCACATCTTCCTATTTCGTAATCAGTTTTAATTATACGGACTTCATCTATAATGTCTGTGATAACTTTAGTTCCAGGTGTTTTTTCAGCAATCCCTGAGGGCATGGCAGCTTCGATTCCAACTATTTTATAGTTCTCAATTAGTGTTTGGTAAATATCGTACCAATTCTCTCCAAGTGGGGCGGGAAATTCGTAATAACTATAAAAATCTAGATCGCAAAGCGTTCTTGATTCTACATGGCTTTTTTCTAAGAGTGGGACTACCATTTTAGGTATTCCTTTTCTTTCTATTATTAGAAGAAACGGACGCTCGTGTACATTATTAGCAAAATTAGTCAAGTAGTAAATATTAACTGGATCGAATGACACATAGTAATCTAACTTTTCTTCTATCATCTTTTTTCTTACTTTCTGTAATCTATTTGAAAGCTCATCTCGACTAGGTGGTGCGGTTATACGTTTAATTTTAAAACTCATGATTATAATGTAATAAATATTCAGAATTTTAAGTTTGAATAAGAATTATTGACTATAAAACTTATTATTCCTATAGGAATGCTCTTTTTTTATTTTCATTCTGATGAATTAAATTAGCTTTTTAATTCTATGTTCCTTGTGAGTTTAAGGAAAGAATTATAACAATAATCTTTTAATCATGCGAAAATTCTTAATAATTAATTCAAAAAGATTAATGATTGAAATATTAGATGTTAAGAGGATAAAGAAATTGAAAACTTTTGATGATTATTACAATAGGCTCCTTAAAATGAAGCCAAACATTTACATTGGTAAAGAAATAGTAGGTCGGGACGATCCAAGATTAAAAGGAGGCATGAATATCGTAAAGGTTACTTTTGATTGCGCATACGACGAAGAATTCAAAGATTTATGTGTAGCAAAATCTCATTTGACAGGAAATGAGATTAATCGGTTTACGCATATTCATCAAAGCGAGGATGATCTTTTAAAAAAGCAATTGATGACTCGCTTACTCTGCCATCGTGTCGGCGGTTGTATCCAGCGTTGTATGGGTTGCGATGCGCTAAATGCACTCTCGGTGATTACCTATGAATTAGATCAAGCTCTTGGAACTGACCATTACGAGAGATTTAAAAAATATTTGGAGTATTTTCAAGAGAATGATTTAGTAGGAAGTGCTGCACAAACTGATCCTAAGGGAGATCGAATGAAACGACCCCATGAGCAAGTGGATCCAGATCAATATCTACGAGTTATTGAAACCAGAGAAGATGGCATTGTTGTTAGAGGATGTAAAGTTAATATAACAAACACTCCTTACGCTGATGAAATGATTGTAGTCCCTTGTAGGTATATGGGCCCAGAAGATAAAGATTATGCTGTAGCATTTGCTTTACCCGCAGATTGGGACGGAGTAAAATTACTAACAAGACCAGCCAGCTTTAGATTAGGAGAACATTTGGATTCGCCAACAGCAAATTTCGGAGATGCTGAAACTTTTATTATATTCGACGATGTTTTTGTGCCAAATGAAAGAGTGTTCTTAAACGGTCACGGAGATTCTAGACAAACAGCATACGCCGGCTTTTTAGCACTAATGTTTGCTCATTATCACCGGCACAGTTATACAGGGTGTAAACCAGCTGTATCAGAAGTAATAGCTAGCGCAGCAGCGTTGGTTGCGGAATATAATGGCATTGAAAAAGCTTCACATGTTCAAGATAAACTTTCACATCTGATCGGTACAGCAGAACTCGTTTTTGCAGCTGGGGAATCAAGTGCGAAACACTCAGAAAAAGCACCCTCAGGTACTCAAATTCCTGATGAAATCTTAACTAATGCTGGAAGAAGATTAGCCGGTGAAATGATTTACGAAGAATATAAGATTCTAGCAGACCTTTCTGGTGGCTTGATCGCAACTTTACCCTTTGAAGATTCATTCTTTTCTAAAGATGTGGGAGAACTTGCTATGAAATATATGCAAAGGAATCCACGAGTCAAACCTGAGAATATTTTACGTTGCTTTAAAGGAATTGAAGCCTTTGCTGTTTCAGATATTGCTGGACTTCTACAAGTTGCTGGTCTACACGGTGGAGGGAGTCCTGCTATGGAAACGATTACTATGATGATGCGATACGATCTTGAAAAATTAAAAGATATTTCAAAGTACCTTTTTGGAATCAAGTCTAAACTAAAAAGATACGAAAGACCAACTGTCACTCCTCGAAAACAACTCGAAAAATTCCGAAAAGCTATGCAAGGAAAGAGATTAGAGAAAGATTTAGTTAATTAGTGAATTCTTTTTCTTGTTAATTTTTCATTTTATATCTACTTCATAATCTTAATAGTTACTGATAAGAACCTACTATCTGGAATTTAGTATATATAATTATTTTTTCTTTACAAACATCTCCAATCTTTTTTTCAACTCTTCGGATTGACCGGCTGTGATCATTGCGATAGACTCACGAGCTAAGACAGATTCAACGCTTAAATCTTGATTTTCATGAATAAACGACTTCGCGTATTTTAATGCTAAATGGTCCTTCGAAACTATCATATTTGCCGTTTTTTTTAGAATTCTTGGTAAACTCGGTGTAGGACATACTTGATTAACAAGTCCTATTCTATACGCCTCTTCTGCGTTAATTTCATTTCCCATAATCATTAATTCTTTGGCTCTTCCTTCTCCTATTATTCTGGGCAGAAGTTTTGTCGAAGCGTTTGAGAAAAATAATCCCACTCCTACTTCAGGAAGCATAATTCTTGTGTCCTCAGCCGCAATTTTATAATCACACAATAGAGTATGCTCAAATCCTCCCCCTATTACCCAACCATGATATCCAACTATTATTATTCCTGGATGAGTTATCATTTTTCGTGTCAAAATCTGCCAAGATTCAAGAAATTCTATTGCTTCTGCAGTGCGTTCTTTATTTGTTAATAATTCATATCCATATTTTAGATCAGCTCCTACTGTAAAATGCTTACCATTTGCGGTATAGATAACACAAACATCCTTGTTATTTGCACTTAATTCGAAACACTTCGTTAGATGTTTTAGGAGTGTTAGATCAATTGCATTTCTTTGATCCGGTTTGTTAAGTGTGATCTTTCCTATATCCCCCGCCTTTTCATATAAAACAATATCGTCCATGATGAAAACTTCTTATGATCTTTTTCATTAAAAAGTAGAATTTTATTGAAAATTAAAATGTTATCAATCAATTGATGTATTTAAGAGCTAAATCTTAATTATTACAAAAGGATTGAATCTCTCTCAGATAAAAACCGATCTCACACGGGAGATTGTTCTAATTTAAAAATAATTGTTAAATATGTTTTATCTCCTTTCATTAAACTACATTAGCACGAAGATCAGTATACCATAAAAATAAGTATATTCAAACCCTAGTTAATGTATTAGAAATAATGCTTATTTTAAAATTATAAATGACTAAAGGATATTTTGGATTAGTATTGCACGGTCATATACCTTGGTGTAAGAAGAGTGGTGTGTGGCCTGCGGGAGAACAGTGGTATACTGAAGCTACTCTAGAAACTTATCTACCTCTCTTGAATGTTCTAAGGGAATTAAAAGAAAAAGGAATCAAGACGGCTTTAACAATTAATATCACCCCAATTTTAGCTGAAATGATGGCTGATAACTACATGAAAGAACGCTTTATTCTTTATGTTGAAGATTTAATAAAAAGAGCTAACTCTGACATTCAAAAATATACTAATCATCCTGCAAGAAAGAAAATCGCCGAATTTCATTTACATAATTTTGAAAGCAACCTTTCTGCTTTTTATCATAATTACTACACAGACCTTTTAGGTACTTTTAAATGGCTTCAAGATGAGAAGATGATAGAATTAATTACTTGTGCTGCAACTCATGGTTTCTTACCACTTTTTGAGCGAGATTCTAGCATTTTTTCTCAGATACAACTTGCTGTAGAGACCCATAAAAAATATTTTAAGAAAGAACCAAAAGGAATATGGCTTCCCGAATGTGCATATCGTCCTAAGATGAAAATTGGAAACAATTTACGCGAAAGTATTGATTATTGGCTTCATAACTCTGGGATAGAATACTTTTTTGTTGATTCTCACGGAATTTTAAATGCTGAGATTGTTGAGAGTAAGAACCAATTAGGTTTAAACACTAATTTTGGATATAATTTAGAATCCGGAGTTTCGGTTTTTGGGAGGAATCTAAACACAAGCAGACAAGTATGGGACTCAGAAATAGGGTATCCTGGTAATAAATATTATAGAGAATTTCATAAAAAGGATTATGATTCTGGATTGCATTATTGGAGGATTACAGATAAATCAATTGGTAGGGAGCAGAAGGAACTGTATGATATAGGAAAAGCTCAAGAGAATGTTAAATTGGACGCAGATCATTTTGTTTCTTCTCTATTAAAAGAATTAGGATCATTTTCAAGTAAATATAACGAGAAAGGCATTATTGTATCCCCTTACGATTTTGAACTGTTTGGTCACTGGTGGATGGAGGGAATAACATGGCTGAAACGAGTTTTTGAATTAATCCACGGAGAAGAAGACATCAAAATGATATCATTTTCTGCATATCTTTCTAAAAATAAAGATAAATTTTCTATGATAAAGATGAAAGAAAGTAGTTGGGGTGCAGGCGGTCATTTTCAAGTTTGGAAAAATCCAGAGCATGGCTGGATTTGGTCTTACATTAATAGTTCTATGGTAGAGTTTGAAAATGTTCTAGTTTCATATCCGAATCCTAACCAATCACAACAAAGGATTTTAAAACAAGTTGCAAGAGAACTTTTATTAATGGAAGGAAGCGATTGGCCATTTCTCTTATATACTAAACAAGCTAAAGATTATGCTAATCAACGTTTTCACCATCATCATCAAAGATTTAACAAGTTAATCTGGGCGGCCAAAGATTTTAACGATAAAAGTAGGTTATCCATAAGGGAATTAGAAGAAATTGAATCAATCGATTCTTGTTTCCAAAATATTAATTTAGATTATTTTCGTAAGATATACTAACATATTTTTTTTATAAAAATTAGCTTATACACAAAATTTTTTGAATAATTTGTTCCCAAATCAAAAAAGTAACTTATTTTTATTTAAAATTAGAATTGTTGTTAATACAAGATTTTTTGGGTTAATTAAGTCAGTTTAAGAAATTTATTCTTGAATATTATATGAAACAAGCCAAAAATACTTTAAAAGTTCCATCTTAAAATTTTTAATTTTATTTCCAAGAGTTTTAAGAATTTCTTGTTTAGTAGGAAAATTTTTCAATATTTCATATTCTCGACCGTCATCCAATTTCCTTATCTGATAAGT
>JBHLLM010000199.1:0-5638 GCA_048885575.1 Candidatus Hermodarchaeota archaeon | reverse complement strand
GCTCCAATTACAACTATGTGGCTAACAATAACATTACTAAAGATCTTCTCATTCTGTTTCATAATTCTATATCTATAAAGTATATAATACAAAATTAATATTGGATAAGATAAAAAGCATTATACTCTAAAAAATAAGTAAAAATTCTTTTGATTTTATTCCAATTGGCTTTAAATAACTAGAATAACACTATAAATCTAACAAAAGCAGTTAGACGAGACTGAAACATTTTCTATTAACAATAAAATAAGAAGTGATGAAATGAGAGAAGAAGATCTAATGAGATTGTTAGCAGGTATAGGGGGAGTAATTACTTTAATCGAAACTGTCTTAGGTTTTAGTGAACGAAATATTGATACAACTAAGGTAATATCAATAATAATTTCGATAATCCTTAGCATAATTGTTATACTCAGCGTTATAAGACCTAGTAATCCTGTACCTATGAATTGGTTGCTATTTGTAGGATTAGGTATAATTATAATAATATTTAGTAGCTTAGCTGGAGGAATACTAATTTTAGTTGCTGGATTTATTGGTTATACAGAGAAATAATCTATAGGATATGCCTTAATGTATTTCTTTACTACTTATCAATATTTAATAGCTTCTAGCAATATAAACTGTACAAGTTGCTGGTTTATTACAAATTAAACAAGTTGCAAATTCATGCTTTTCTTCATCAATTCGTTTGCCACGGACGAATCCTCCAATTTCTTTCTCAACTACTTCAGCACAAGGTTCTCCATCGAAATCTATAGAACAAAATCCACAACACACAATTTTACCGTTATTTATAGCTTTAATTGCTGCGTCTTTTTCGTAAGCAACTTCTATCTGTGATTCAAAATCAATTATACTTTTCTCTTTTATTTCTTTTGTATAACTAGAAGCGATATTATCTATGAACTCTTTTAAATTGTTTTCTTTAACAATAGACTTTTGGCCATCGTGTCTTTTGACAATTACTACTTGACCTTTATCAATGTCTTTAGGACCTATTTCAATTCGAATTGGGACTCCTTTTAGCTCCCAATAATAAAATTTATTTCCGGCAGATTCGTCCGAATCGTCTAATTTAACAAGATATTTGTTTTTAAATTGTTTTTCTATTTCCCTTGCTTTCCTTAATACAAGTTCTTCTTTCCCCTTGTAAATTATAGGGATTATAATTATTTGGATAGGAGCGAGATCAAAAGGTAAAACTAATCCCTTGTCGTCTCCAAGATATGCGATCATACCACCATAATTTCTACTTTGAGAAGGACCATAACAAGTCTGATAACCATATTTTTCTTCTCCATCAGTATCTACAAATTTTACATTAAATGGTTTTGAGAAATTTTGTCCTAACAGATGTGTTGAAGGTAATTGTAAAACTTTTCCAGATCCCATTAACGCATCAGCAGCATATGTATGAACCGCTCCTGGAAATTTGTCCCATTCTGGTCTCTGAAAAAATATTAATGGGATACAACACTCATCTTGAAGAATTTCGTAGGTCGATTCCATATCTTCTTTAACTTGTTCCATTGCGTCTTCCATTGTTGCAAAAACATTATGTGATTCGATCCAGTGAAATTCTCTACCCCTAAAGAATGGCCTTGTCATTTTCCCCTCGTATCTCCAAACTTGACACGAAAGGTATCTTTTAAAGGGTAAATCCTTATAACTTCTTAACCACATAGAATACATTTTGTATAACGCAGTTTCGCTCGTTGGTCGTAAAGCTAATCGTTCTGTTAACTTACCCGAGCTACCTGCTTCAGTTACCCAAAATACTTCTGGTGTAAAACCCTCGACATGATCTGCTTCTAATAAAAAATTTGATTCAGGGATAAGAGAAGGCATTATAAGCGGGAGATGGCCTTTCTTCTCCAACAGATCTTCGGTTTTTCTATACATCTTTCTAATTGTGATAGTTGCCCATTCTCTGTAAACAACAAAACCCTTAATGTTGTATCTAATATCCGCTAATTCTGCTTTATTAATTAGTTCCGTATACCAACCAGAAAAATCCTCTTCTTTTGATACCGTTATTCCGCTTAAGGGAGCCTCCTTTTTCTTTTTAGCCATTTTCTATCATATATTAAAATATAATCGGTGTTAAATATTTTTCTAGATGATTTTTAAAACGGGTACCTAGAAGTGTTTAAACAATTTTATGCTCTATTTATTTACAAGTTTTTTTACCAACAAAGGTGAAATTATTGGGAAAAGGCAGTAGTATTTTGGCAATTATAGCTATAGTCATAGGACTTGGCGTTGGGACTTTTGTTATATACGACAATTTTATACCAATTCCCCCAACTACAGTTGATACTCCTCTGAGAATCAGTGGTACGATTTTTATTCTGGTAGTAGCTATGTTGCAGGCAGCGGAATATGGACTACATTATCAACGATTACTATAGATTTCAAGGTTAGTTCAAGACAAACGGTTCATTTCCTGTTTATTGGCCAGTTGAACTTTGACGACAGCTCGACTCCAACTAGCTATGTTGAAATTATATTCAGTTTAGACGGTAATTCATTATATTATCCAAGAATTTATGTAAGAAGATATAAATTAGATTCTACAGATGGGTATCGAATGTCTGTGTCTCTACAACATTATAACAGTACTATGACTCCCGGAGATCATACTATTGAAGTTTTGTATAGAGGGGATAGTACAACAGATTCAGTTTTAGAGATTTCTTTATTTGTTCAAACTTTTAATTAATTTTTTTTTTTAATTTAATAGTCTGGATTTAAATTCGCATCTGTTATAATCGAACCAGTTAAGAAATCTTGTTCAAGAGTAAGATCAGTAATTTCTAGAAGTAAGATCACGGCTTCATGACCTTTTGAAATAAGGTATTCTTTTAATTCTCTACCAATTTCTTTCAATAAGTCCTCGTCTGTAGAATAAACGGAATAATGAATAATAGCTCTTGGATTGTTGATAAACTCCGCTCTTTTTAGCATTTCTTCATCATTAAGTATCACCACATCATCAGCACCAGCAATTTTAGCAATTTTTTTGAGTTCTTCTTCTAAGGATCCGAAATTAAAGAATTCTTTACTTCCTGATTCGATTTTTTCTATAAGTACTCTTTCTAATTTTTCACGCGTTTTCTTGTCGTAAAAAACTGTTAACTCATTGGAACTGATTTCTCTATATTTCCCTGAGATTAAGTAATCTTTTTCATTAATGAAATTTATAATAGCATCGTAGTATTGATCATCTAACTTTTGAAATTCCTCAACACACCGTATAAAATGAGTCATTTTATCTATTAAATCGTAATAGAATTTTAGTTGAGATTTAATTCTCAGTTTATCACTGATTTGCTTAATTTCTGGATAATATTTTTTTAGGATGAGATTGATATTCTTAGTACTGAGAGCACATAATTTTGCCACCTTATCCGAATATTCTATAGATTTATATTTAAAGAGTTCGAGAACATCTTGCTCAATTTTAGCAAGTTCATCGAACACTTCTGAAATTCTGCTATTATACTTTTTCTCGATATAAGACATTGCTATAAATAACATAAAGTAATCATATATAACAATATTTTTTAATAACTATGTAAATCAACCCCTCTTTTCTAGTATTAAAATTAAAAAAAAAATAGTCTAGAGTGATTATAAATCGATTTAAAGACCGAATACTTTTGCCACGGTCATTACAGATCCGCTTATTAGAGAAACTGTAAAGTTATCGTTGAGCTGGAAGGAAAATAATTCAACAAGGGGTGCAACGATACATCCAATTAATAAAATGTATAAGTTTATCTCTAAAATATTGTATAGGACAAAAGCACAGATTAATACGCACCCAAAATATGCCAAGGTTCCCTCTAATGTTTTTTGAAATATTTTATGCCTTCCATAAGCTAACCCAAATATTTTGCTAAAAATATCCCCAAAAATTAGAAAAGTTAGAGCTGTAATGGCAATATTCTTCTCAAACAAAAGAATAGAAATGAAAGTGGCTACAAGGAATATTGTCATCGAAGAAAACTTTTTTTCTTCACCTTTCTTAAAAATAGACTTGATTTTTACTGTTAAAAGTTCATTTGTTTGTTTATTCAAGAATCTCGTTACATCAAGCACGATAAAAGCTATGGCAACAATCCCTATGATAAGAAGTGCAACAATTTGGGTGAAGACCAAATAAAAAAAGATGAATAAGAAAGCAAAGGGTCTCGTAGCTACCCGCCACCAATGAGCATTAAAATTTTCGTCCTCAATTTTTATAACCTTTCCTTTGATCGTATCATAGAGAGAAACTGACATATCGTATACAACTACTATCAAAAAGAAGAGATTATAAGGATTTCCAGGGTAATAAATAAAAGCAGCATACCCAATTAAAGCAAGCACTATAATTGCAACAATTATCCCTGTTTTAGTAACATATGCGAATATAGCAATAACGAAAATTAAATAGACAAAAATAAATATTAGCATTTCGGGACCAGTAAGAAGATAATTTAACAAATAAGCTAGTAGGATACCTGAAGTAGTCGCCATACCCTGCCCTCCGCGAAACTTAATATAAAAAGGAAGAACATGTCCAGCAATAGCAGCTAAACCGCTTAATTGCGCAAATATAAAATCAGCACCGATTAACAATGATAAATATATTGCTAATATACCTTTAAAAAAATCAAAAATTCCTGTTGGTATAGCATATTTCATGCCTAAGCTTTTAAAAGTATTAACCGTACCAGCAATGCCATCTCCACTTTCTCGTATATCGAAATTTTTCAATTTTCCAAAAATATAGGCTGGATTTATTGAACCAATTAGGTAACCGAAGATAATAACTAAAACATTTACAAAAATTGTTAAAAGCTCCATATCATCACGCAATAAACATTCAAAATTAATTATACAAAGATAATATTATTAACTTCCTTTTATATATGTGTAAAAAATGAAATAACATAGGTAGAAAACGATAATTTTAAAGAATTTATTCTAAATTAAAGAACTTTAGATGTTAACGATACATATACATAAATCTTTCCATAAAGTAGAGAAAAATCTGATTGTAATAGCCAGAAAAATAGAAATCACTAGAATGCCCACCTAATAACATCCATATTATGGCACAATTAGTATTTCCGTGTGCTAAATACGCATCTCTAAAATTATTACTAATCCCAAAATAGGTGAGAACATCGTGCGTTCCTTGAAAGATTAAACAGGGCGGACTGTCTGATTCGATTAATTTTGCTGGATTTGTGAACTCTTCACTTCCATCAATTCCAAAATATATCATCTGACCATTTGATGGATAGAATGGTATCAATCCTTTTATAGTTAAGTTTTGACTAAATAAGTGTGAATAATTACCACTTGCTATTGCCAATCCTGCCGCACTTGCAAGATGGCCTCCTGAAGATCCTCCGCTAATAAAGACAGAGTCCAAATTTGCCCCGTAAACATCTGCCTTATCATCTATGTATTTAGTAAATTCACCTATATGTCGGATCATATCATCAATATTAAAATCTCCTTTATTATAACTAGGCGTAATAAAATCCATAGCAGTGATTGGTGAATCGTACAAACCATATTGAATATCAAATACTATATATCCTTGAGCTGCGAAGTACTTATTCATTTGCATCATGTT
>JBHLLM010000198.1:0-5677 GCA_048885575.1 Candidatus Hermodarchaeota archaeon | reverse complement strand
GAAGTGTTCGTTGAAATATAAATCGTGAATTTGTTTTGCTGGTTTTGAAAAAATCCTGAAAGTTCAGGAAACTGCTCTTTATTTCTCAAATTAAACATCGCTCGTGTTATTGGATACCCTTCTGAATCAATTGTTGTTAAAATGGCAGCTTTTGATTCTTCGATTAATTTTAATCCTAATCTTTTAGCTTCTTCTATATCCATTCTTCTCACATCTTTATTTTTTAGATATTGGTTATAAAATTTTTCGGATCTCTTCTAAGTTTTGCTTAGCGCTTGGTGACCTATCAAGACTTTTTTTCAGAGTATCGCAAATATAGTCTTCACAGTAAGCACAATTTTCTAATTTTTTCCCCTTGCAACAAATTCTTATATCACAATTTGGAGCCCAACTAACTATCCGACCATCTTTCAAGCAACCATCGCAATAAATTTCCTCGGGAGTGAACTTCATTACATCACTTGACCATTCATTTGCGATCTTCTCAATCCATTCGTAGTCATTTTTTTGAGTTGCTAAAAACGCGGGACACTCAGCGCAATTTATTCCACAAAATGATAATATTTTGGCCATATAGTTCACCTTGAATTAATTTCAATCCTATATACTATAATTTTTTTAGTAATTTTTTGTTCGATATAGTACTATATTGTTCGATATAGTACTATTTTTATTGTTTTTAAATGTTATGCAATTCTTAAAGTTAATATTTAACAATCAGGAAGGTTAAAAAATATCTTTTAACAGAAAATTCTTAAAGATTATTTTATTAAACCTTAATATGACGGAAAATTTTCCTCTGAATACAAAGGGTTTTCATCCCTTTGGGGATTTAATTGGTTTAAAGTTTACCAAACTCGAAAAAGGATATGCTCAATGCACTTTAGATGTTGTTAACAAATTATTAAATCCTCATAAAGTAGTTCATGGAGGCGTGTTATATTCGATGGCAGATACAGGTATGGGAGCAGCTGCGTATACAAAGTTAGGTAAAAACGAAATTTGTGCTACGATTGAAATCAAAATTAATTACTTTAAAGCTGTAAAAGGGGGAATTCTTACTTGCGATACAAAAGTAATCTATAAAGGCAAGAAAGTAGTTACATTGGATTCCGAAATATTTAACGATGGTCAAATTGTAGCAAAAGCTCTGGGTACTTATTCGATATTTAAGACAAAAGATTCATTGTAGGAATTTTGAGTAAAAACAATCGTGTTCTTAACCATATCGTAATTGGCTTTATTTTAGCAACAATTTCTTTTCATTCTGGAAGATAGGAGAAGAATTAATCAAAAACTGATTATACAAATCTTTAAATAAAATGAGGATGAGAATTTTAATATATATTCATATATCTTAATCCAATTATAAGTAAAAAAAATATAAAGAATTGAGATAAATGACTTTGCATAATCGCGAAATAGGAGCAATTTTTGGCTTAATTGGGTCGATTATTTTGCTTTCGGTTGGTTTATCAAGAATTTCGGACCTTTATTTACCAATCTCTCCTGATCCAGACATTCCCGTTCCGACATTATATATACAAGCAATAGCTACTATAATAATCAGCATTTTCGGTATAATAGGAGCATTCCTAGCTTTTAGAGACAACTATTTTGGTTATCCATGTCTTTTAATTGCTGGAATAGGAGGATTAGGTGGCACTTTTTTTCCAATCTCTATGTCCATTGCAGGTGGATTTCTAATAGAAATTTATTTTATGATTGACACATTACAATATATAGACATTGTTTTCATTATAATGGGTGGAGTACTCGGTTTATTTTTAAGGGAAAACAAAGAAAGGAAGGAGTAAATTGAATTCTAATCAAGGATGCTAATATCTACTTAGAATTACGCTTAAATTTCTTGGATATACATACAAGTAATTTTCCAAATCGTGTTTTTTAATTTTACGGCTAGTTTCTTCTGGAAGTTCCTCCATCGTCTTTCCACTCACTAGCAACTTAGTTTCTTCTTCATTAAACGAAGGTCCAGGCTCAATCCACTTAATTACTTTTTTGTTAGCAGGACACACTTTTTGACAGTACATGCATCCCACTAAGCAATTATGCCACGAAGGATCGATCCAATCTGGAAAAGGAACTTCTGCCGGATGTTCGTTGTGATAAGTTAAACAGCGTTCAACATGTATGAGGAATCGATCAGAAGTAATAGTACCGGTTGGGCAATTTCGAATGCATGCAGAGCATTCCTTACATAAGTCCATCATCCGGAGCTCATACCAGTCACCTTGGTCGTAAGGAAAGTTCGAATAGAATGCAGTGGGTCGGTGAAAACTACCCATATCGGGCACATAAGTAATATTATTTCTCCCATATTCCGCTAATCCAGTACGCACTGCCAGAGTTTTTTGAGGAAGAAGCGCATATTCTGCGTGATAATCCCATGGTTTTAAAATTTCTTTAAGAAAAGCTTCAACTGAGTTGATTACAGCTCGACTGTGTAAATAAGTTGGAGGGATAATTAGAGGAACTTCTTTTTTCTTCCAATGAAAGATTACTTTGTATTGGGGTTGTGGAACAGTGATAATAAATAAAGATTCAATCTCCCCAAATTTTGCTTCTGGTTGGAACTCGAAATAATCTTTATACTCTTGGTAAAAATCTGGATCTAACAATTGTTTTTCGTGAAGATTTTTGATAGATTCCTGTAATTGAGGAATATATTTGGCAGAGAGGATTTTTGCTTTATAACCCTTAGCAGCTAATTTTTCGTAAAAATCTTGGACAATTTTATTTTTTTTCATCTTATCTGTACTATTCCTTATTTCTTAGTCGTATTTCACTTTTTGGTGAGTTTAATAATTTAAATAACTTTAAAAGACTTAGTAACACTTTTGAGCGAAAATGCCGTAAATCTTTATACTTGCTCTGAATACAAGGGAAATATTTCAATTGATCTCGCTAAATAAATGAACACAGGCTCTAATTTTTCTTTAAAATTTCGTTAATTCCGCGCTAATTTCCCATAATCGTTTAGCAAGTTCTTTATTATAAGAATCTTTAGAAGAAGGTTTTACCTTCTTGTTAGTGAAATACTTTCCAGTAACTCCCTCAACTTCAGGTGAAGAAGCTAAGAAAATTGAAGTTTCAGCGCCAACTTCGGGGCGTTTAAAGAATTTTCTTGCAATGCCACTACTGTTTGAGGATGGATCTCGACCTAAGTTAGTATTAACAAGCCCAGGATGGACAACATTTACGGTTACATGAGAACCCTCTAATCTTCTACTGAGCTCATAAGATACGAGAGTTAATGCTAACTTTGAAGAAGCGTACAATCTAAAAAAACGTCCTTTCTTGTTTTTTCTTTGTAAATCCTCAAGATCTATTTTTCCCATTCTATGTGCTGCGGAGCCTACATTAATTATGCGGCTAGGTGCAGATTTTTTCAGTATATCAAGTAGCAAATTAGTTAGTAAAAAAGGTGCAAGATGGTTAACTGCAAAATTCGTTTCAATTCCATCTTCGGAGAGAAGTTTCTTTGAAATCATAACTCCAGCGTTATTTATCAGAACGTGGAGTTTTTGATATTTACTTTTGAATTCAGAGACAAAATTGCGGATTTCTTTCTGAGAAGATAAATCGCATATAAACAAATCCACATTATTGTTACCCGTGAGTTGAATTATCTCTTTTTGCGCCTCTTCTCCTCGTTCTTTACTACGGCATAACATCACGATAGTAGCATTCATTTTTGCTAATCCTATAGCTGTAGCCTTACCAATGCCTGAGTTCGCCCCAGTAATTATACATATTTTTCCTTCCATACTCATAATTTATATCAACAACTTGGCGTTTGTGTTTGCCCTATTTTTCCTATAATCTTTCTAATATTGTAAAATTTATAATTTTTTACCTATATCTAATAAAGTTAAGTTTTACTTATAGAGACAAAAAAAGTGGGAAAAAAAAGGATTAGAAGTTCATTCATCGAGTTTAGGAGCAATGGCGGAATATGAAGGTACTTGTTTTTGAAGCATTTTAAATGCATTAGATGAAGTTGAAAAGGTTTTTGCATTATAATTTTCAACCAAATCTATGAGTTCTTCGTCAAAAATTCGTACAAATATCTCTATATGAGGATAACGAAGATTTAATTTATAAGTAATGTAAAGCGATTCATCAAATTCTGAATCTTGCTTCCAACAAATAAAAACTTGAGTAACCTCCTCTAAATTCACATGAACTCGTATATCACTTAAAAAACATGCAAATTCTTTTATAATGTGTAATTGATCATTTACCTTAAACTCAATACCATCATGCTCATCATCAAAGAGGAACACTTCACGGTCAGGTTGTAGAGAAATCTCATACGCAATTCGATGAGTTAGACTATCTCGCCCAATAACTATAACATTTCCTTTTTTGCCTTTAGTCCAATCTCGAATACCATCCATTGCCCATTTTGAGGTGGAAAAAGGAGTTGCGTTAAATGGAGGTTGTTTAAGATAGTCTTGCAAGTGATCTTCAAACACGCGTAAGTAAATTGGGCATTCTAGGTTGATTTTGCGTATCTTTTCGGTACAGATAATTGCAATTCTCGCATCATCAATCCCAATAAAAACTTCTTTTGCTCGCTTTATACTCGCAAACTCAAGATTGATGGGCTCTGTAGGGTCACCAACAACTACAGGGTAACTTGAATTGATTAAATCTTCCACTAATTCTTGGTTATCCTCTAACACACAAAAAGATTCCTTATTAGCGATACAGTGTTCAATAATTCTCTCTGATAAGTGATAATACCCAATTATGACAATATGATTGCGCTTATATTTAGCTAAAATTCTGCTAGTTATAACTGGATTATATTTCTCCAATAATTCACCCATGATAAATCCGAAAACAATTACTTCTAATAAAATTGGCCACACTAATGAATAAAAATTAGTAAAATCTCCTGCATTTTCAGGTTGTCGTACAGTTAACGAGAATAAGACATATTCCCAGAAGGTATGATTTGGCTCAATAACGAGAAACACTGAAAAGCCCGCAAACCAAAATAAGAACAGAAATATAAATTGCACCTTGTATTGTTTAAGTTTTAACTCAATCTCAATTAAGACATTTAAGAGACTCATAAAATAAGATAAAACATTCCAATATAAAAAAGATTTGAATTGAAAGTTATTATAAATCAGTAATAGAATAAATTAAAAACAGATGAAAGGTTTATTTCCAGATCGAGATTTTAAGTTTAGAAATACCATAGGAATTCCTGCTGGAAATGATTGTTGTGAAATTGAGATTGAAATTGAATGAAATCGTTAAGAGAATAGACAAAGATAGTATATAGCTTTACTAATAGATTTTTTTTTCTAAAACAAAATTTAAATTCCATTAAGAAATTTAAAAGTTAACTTAGATGATTAGATTAATTAAGGTAAGTCAGCCCTCTATAGAGTCAAATATGTAAATAAAGGTAATAAATTATGAAATATGTTGAAGAGCCATCAAAAAAGATACCTGTTATGTTTGAAACGGATGTTTTAGTATTAGGTGGTGGACCAGCAGGACTCTCTGCTGCGTTGGCTGCCGCGAGAGAAGGCGTTAATACCACACTTGTAGAAAGATATGGCTGGTTTGGTGGGGTTATAACGCAATCAATGATAGGAACAATAGCGTGGTATCGATACGCGAATACGGTCGA
>JBHLLM010000197.1:0-5710 GCA_048885575.1 Candidatus Hermodarchaeota archaeon | reverse complement strand
TAATTATGGACATGAAATTTCTCTTTTTTAATTCTCTTACTATAAACTTCGTAAATAGGCTTGTCTTCGACTATAATTTCTCTACCAAAATGACTTTTTAGATTATATTTATAGGAATCCCCGATTGCGAACACCTTTTTATCATTACTTGTCGCAATACAGGCTAAAGGATGACTTCCAATTTTATTTACTATCGATCCGTCTCGTAAAATACTATCAATTCCGATTAGAACGATATCCACCGATTTTATAAACTTACCCATTGAGGAATCAGTTATGAGATGAGTTTCATAATCTAACGATAACCTTTCTGCAGTTCGACGCCCCTCGAGTAATGGACGAGCCTCTAAAATATAAAAGCTGAGATCTTTCCTCTTACTCTGTTCTATACATTTAAGAATTGTTGTACTATATGATATCAACATAAAATTAAGGTGCTTTTCCTTGTAATTAGCTAGAAATGAATTAAATGACGCAAATAACGCTTTTATCCTTCTTTCTCTGTTCTGATGAAATGTTTCAAATCTCTCAAGAAGTTCTTTCTTATTGAAGTTTTTTAGTTCATGAAGGAAATATCCAATGGTGTTGATTATAGGAGCCATGCTGGGGCGTACGTTTAATAATTCGCGAGATAATTCAAGGATAATATCTTTAATATCCATCTCTGGATCCTTAATTGAATCAAGCTGAGATTTAAATATTTCAAGAGCCGTTTCAACTAGCTCACTTGCTCCAGAAGTTTTGTCTAAATGTAAATCCCGAATCATGCGATGGATCGTTTTGGTAATCAAATTCATAATCACCAGAGTATAAATATTAGTTTTACCCTTTCTTTACAATTGTTACATAATCTTTTTACTATGTTCAGTTATTGAATAATCAACCTTTTAATATTAAGTATATATTTTTTAAATGAATCAATAACTTTGACTCTTCTAAGCCATACAACAGATTAGGTTATTATGAAAGAGAAATCAAATCAGAATGACGAATCAATGGAAAAAATTTCAAAATTATTAGAATCACGACCTCCACAAGGACAATTTCGAGAACAATTATTTTGGTTGGTTGATGTGATATATGCGTGTAAAGCAAGTAATAATCGTTTATTGGTTGAGGAAGCAAAATTGATAGAAAAAGCATTGGGGAAACTTGGTGAGTTCTTAAAATCTGGAAACCAAGAAGCTTTGGAAGATGCTGGTGTTCGAATAAAACAATTCGCTCGAATAGTAAAAGCTGCAGTTACTGGAGCTCAACTTGAATTCAACATATTTCTAAGTTATTCAACTGTCGACACGGATTTCTTTAGAATCAAAGAAATTGCCCGAAAATTAGAAACTCATCCCGATATAACAAGAGTCTACTATTGGGAAAAAGATAGTGGTCAAAACATTATAGAATATATGGAGGATAATTTGAAGAGATCGAAAGTATTCGTCCTATTTTGTTCTCAACATTCTTACGAATCAAAATCAGTTAAATTAGAGCGGGGAGCGGCAATACAATTAAGTCAAGAAGATAGAATCAGAATTTTGCCTGTATTTGTAAATCCTTCTGAGATCCCCTTACTAATGAAACCCTTTTTGGGAGTAGAATACAACCCCGAGAAATTTGATAACTTTATTCTGAAATTAACCGAAGAAATTTTCAGAAGCTAGATTTGAATTCTTTTTTTCAATTTTTACACTTCGTATTTTTATAAACTATTAATCTTATCTTTAATTTTGAATATTAATGGGGAATGTAGAGAATAAGGATGTTGATGTGAAAGATGTATCCTTCATTAATAACATTAGATCCATTGCTGTAATAGGCGCCTCAAGAAAGCGAGATTATTTCTTTCTAAGAAACCACCAATATAATTTTAAAGGAAATGTATACGCTGTACATCCTAGCGCTGAAGAGATACCTAATTTTCCAAAAGAGAATATTTATGCTTCAATTCTTGATATCCCGGAACCAGTAGATTTCGTATTTATCGCAATTCCGGCAAAAAAGGTGTTAAAAGTGATAGACGAATGCGTAGAAAAAGGAGTAAAATTGGTCACTGTTTTTACATCAGAGTTTTCAGACGCTGGAACAGAAAAAGGCGTTGAATTAGAAAAAGAATTGGTAAGAAGAGCCAAAGGTAAAGTAAGAATATTAGGGCCAAATGGATTAGGGTTATTTTATCCTAAGAAAGGGATTGCTTGGCGTCAAGGTTTCCCATCAGAGCGTGGAAACATTGGATTTATTGCTCAATCTGGAGGAATATGCAACATTGCGATTTATTCATCAACTGAATTGGGTATTAATTTCTCTAAAGTTTTTTCATTCGGAAATGGCGCTGATTTAGACTTTGTCGATCTTCTCTCTTTTTTAATAAACGATCCAGAAACAGAGATTATTCTATGTTATTTAGAAGGAATTAAAGAAGGTCGAATAGATACTCTTAAAAAAATTCTTAAAGATAACTCCAAACCTATAATAGTTCTTAAAGGGGGACAAAGCGAAATAGGAGCTGTTGCAGCCAAAACTCACACCGCTTCAATCTCAGGCAATAATAAAATTTGGAAAAATTTCTTTCGTCAATATAATATCATCGAGGTTGATTCTTTAGAGCATTTACTTCATATAGCTCGTTTAATTGATTGTTACGGGGCTTTTAAACTACGAAATTTAGCTGTGATAAGTATATCTGGAGGTTATGGTGTAGTTTTAACCGATTTAATTGAGAAGTCAGGATTGAAAATTCCCCCATTTTCTCCTAATATACAAATTGAGATTTCAAAGAAGTTTTTTATGGTTGGAACAAGCCCAAATAATCCACTTGATTTCGCAGCACAATTTTTTGCTATAGATAGTGTTAAGGAAGTTATTGATATTGTATTATCAGATAAAAATATTGATGGTTTAGTTATGGATTTACCTGGTTTTTATCTTACTTTACCACCTAGGATAAAGGATACTCAGGCTTTTTTTAATGTTGTTTTTGAGAGTCTATCCCTAGGACATAAACATAAAAAGCCCTTAATCTTAATTATGCAGCATCTTACTCGTCCGAATAAAATTAATGATTTTCTTACTAAAATTAGAGAAAATAAAATACCTATATTTGGAGATCCACAAGAATTTCTGCCATTATTATCAAAAATTTCAAATTTCAATAAAAAATTAGATAAAAGCACACCTTAAATTTTTTTTTGTTCCTTAAAACAATTGAGAACTTCGATATTCTCCAAATACTTCTCTTAAAATATCGCAAATTTCTTCTATAGTAGCGTAAGTTTTAACTACTTCAATCATGATTGGCATGATATTCTTAGAGGTCTTAGCTACATCTTTTAATTCAGCTAACTTCTTTTTTACTAGCTCCTCGTTTCGATTCTTTTTTAATTGATTGAGAGAATTTTTAATTTTTTGTTCTTCGTCTATATCGTGTTTAAATGTTTCAATTTTACATTCTTCCTCTGTACAATAAGTATTAACTCCAACTACTTGGTTTATTCCCTCTTCCACATTTTTTTGATCCTTGTAAGCATTATTTTGAATTTCGTTTTGAATATATCCCTTTTCTATAGCGTTAGATATCCCTCCCATTTTATCAATTCTTTCTATATAATCTAATGCTTTTTCCTCTAATTTGGAAGTTAAGTACTCTATATAATATGAACCCCCTAATGGATCCGCAATATCAGTAACTCCAGACTCGAAAGCTAGAACTTGTTGCGTCCGTAAGGATAATCTTACAGAATCTTCTGTAGGAATTGCTAGAGCTTCATCTGCCCCACAAGTATGGAGAGACTGTGTTCCTCCAAGGATTGCTGCAAGTGCTTGAAGAGTAACCCGTATAATATTAACATTAGGTTGTTGAGCTGTAAGAGTAACTCCCGCAGTTTGTGTGTGGAATCGCAACCTCATTGAATTTGGATCTTTAGCGTGGAATCTTTCTTTCACGATTTTCGCCCAAAGTTTTCTAACAGCTCTTAATTTAGCTATTTCTTCAAAGAAGTTATTATGGGTTGTAAAAAAGAAAGATAAACGGGGAGCGAATTCATCTATTTCTAATCCTCGATTTAGAACCTCTTCGACATATGCGATACCATCTGCTATTGTAAACGCAATTTCTTGGACAGCATTACATCCCGCCTCTCGCATATGATAACCACTAATACTGATTGTATTAAAACGGGGTAGATTTTCTGAACAGTATTCAATTACATCAGCTACTAATCTTAAAGACGGTTTCGGAGGGAAAATGTACGTTCCTCTAGCCACATATTCTTTTAGTATATCATTTTGAACTGTACCTGTTAATTGGCTGGCATTAACTCCCTGTTTCTCACCTACAACAATATACATTGCTAATAAAACCGAAGTAGGTGCGTTTATCGTCATACTGGTTGAAACTTTATCTAAAGGAATCCCATCGAATACTTGTTCAAAATCTAACAAAGAATTGACTGTTACACCAACTCTTCCGACTTCTCCTATACAAATTCTATTATCGCTATTATAACCCATCTGAGTAGGTAAATCAAACGCAATTGAAAGCCCTTTCTGACCCTGAGAAATTAGGTATTTGAATCTCTCATTCGTTTTAGTAGCATCTGCGAAACCTCCATATTGTCGCATGGTCCAAATACGACCACGGTACATATTTGGATATACTCCCCTCGTGAAAGGAGGAGTTCCAGGAAATCCAATATCTTCTAAATAATTGATATTTTGGATATCTTCAGGGCCATAGAACGCTTTCAATGGAAATCCTGAAGGAGATTCAAAATTAACTTTCCGTTCTCCTCTTTCGGTAAATTTATTTAAAACATTTTCCTCCCATTTCAACCGTTCATTCTTAATTTTATTAAGGTCTTCATTCGTAAACATTTTAGTTCCTCCAAATATAATAATTAGACTGGATCAAAAACATAAGCATAAACCTCCTTACCATCTAGGTTTTCACAAATTTTTCTATAAATTGGTTTTAATATCATTCCGGTCTTTAATTTATTCTGAGTTGTAATCTGACCGAGTGCTTTTACGCCATTATCAAATTTTACAACCCCAAGGGCATAAGATGCTTTATCTCGAAATTCAGAGGGGGGTGCTTTTAGAATGGTATATGTTAATAATTTAGCATTCCCAATTGCGTTAATACTATCAAATTTTTCGCACTTACACTTTAAACACCTAATATGAGAAGAATGTTGTAAAAACCCACATTCTTGACATTTATTCCATTCTAGCTTTTCGTTTTTGTTCAATATTCTCTCACCTTTCAAATCAAGATCATAGAATAAGCAAATATTTAATATGGTTTCGGAAAAACTTGGAACTTCAAAGTTCTAATTTTGAAAAAAATAATGTTATTACAAAAAAAAGTATTATGAATTGTAAAATTATAAAGGTGGATTCGCCCTCATTCTCTATTAGCTCCACCCTTTGAAGTAAATTTAAAACACTTTTAAAGCTAAATCCTTATTTGTAGATTAGGACCTGCAGTTTCTTTTATAGATATCATTCTTATTATTGACTTTAAGGTTTACAGTGATGTGTGTAATGAATTTTCTATTTCATTAAGAGTGGTCTCGTTTTTTAGGTTTTGATGCTCTATCAAAATAGTCTTTTTATTTTCTTTCTCCACTTCCTGAATGATTTGAATTATTATATTTCGCCCTCTTTTTTTCTTAGCTTATTAAAAATAATACTGATAATAATACATATTTAGTTT
>JBHLLM010000196.1:0-5712 GCA_048885575.1 Candidatus Hermodarchaeota archaeon | reverse complement strand
GCTTCTGCAATACACATCCTTGTATCCGTGTTTATCTCAATAATGTCTGTAAGTGACTTCACATCTATCGGCTTGTCGCTATAGATCGGGTTATCCGGTTGTGGAGCCATGTGGGAAACGTTCGCCTTTTTTAGAGAGAAAAATTCCCCCGGCTTCGCGTTATCGTACGCATTTCTAACCATTTCAGAGATCGCTTCTACTTTTCTTTTATGTATTGCTGATTTTTCTTCGCTCATGTCAAACATAGGGTTGGGATTATTTTTGATTAAAAATTTTAATTTTAAATTAATTTACTAAGTTATATTTGTTAAAATATCTTTTATTGATTATTTCTTTCCAGTCTATACTTCTTGTTTTGAGCGGATAGTAAAATGTTGCTTCCGTTCAAGGTCTTTTCTTCTTTTTTTTCTTCTTATCATTTCAACAAAACTTTCAACTCTAGTCAATAATCCAGCTTCGCCCGAATGTTCATCCATCGTTATTTCTAAAAATGGAAGCCCTACGACTTTCATGTCTCGCATGATTAATTCCGATATAAGACTATCTGGTCCGCACGCAAAACTTATTAAGAAAATTACGCCATCAATTTCGTCTCTCCCCTCAGTGAGGAAATAGCGAATACTTTGCATGATTTCTTCTTCGTGGCGCCAATAATTTCGTAGTTTCCCACCTCTTGGGTTAACGATAACTGGTTTTTTAAATATAAACTCTGGTAAATTTTCGATTGTTATAACTTCAACTCCTTGATCGTGTAACTTTTTCTGAAAATCAAGGTTAATAAAAGTATCAAATATGTTGTAACAATGTCCTAGAAGTAAAAGCCTTATATCTCCGGTGTGTTTCCTTTTAGGTAAAGTAAATGGGCGATTCCTTTCAACTAGCCGTAAAGCGTGGTTTACCGAAGCACCATTTCTTAAAAATTCGTGATACTCCTTGAAATATTTTTGTGCTTCTCTATAAGCATTTAGAGCTTGATTCTGGGTTTTTCCTAATTGATTTCCGAGCTCAATAGCGGCTGTCGATATCGGAAATTCTTTAACATTCACCTCAAAATTTAAAATTTTTGGAACGCCGGGTAAAATCTTTATCACATCTGGTAAAGATAAAAATTTTGGGCAGAAATAAGAGTCTTTTACTTCAGATACGTACCTCGGCACAAATACGAAGTCTAAATCAGGATTATCAGCAACTAGTTTTAAAATTTGTCCATAATATATCTTAACGGGAATGCATAATTCTCCAAACCCGTGAGTTACGCCTTCCTCAACAATTTTTTTATTAGTTAGGGGACTCACAACAATCTCAGCATCGAGTTCTTCTAGAATTTTTTTCCAGAAAGGAAAATACCTATAAAAATGAAGCGCTCTTGGTATTCCCACTTTGAATTTTTTCTTGGTTGATTGCTGTGGTACTTCCATGGTAGTACATCCCCTTTCATTTTATGCATCCGGGCTATCATAAAGAAGTAAGTCTTTAATTTGAGCCATCATATTGGCTGTTAGCCGTTTTAATTCATCATAATCGGGCATCGGCTTACCCCAGTATTTTTTATGCTCCATAAATGCAGGTCCTGCCTTCATTATCTGACCTCTATAGAAATTCAGCATTTTAGCATGCTTTGGATAGGTTTCTTCCGTGCCTGTTATGCCAATCAATAAAATGGGTACTTGCTTTTCAATAGCTAATCGCATAGCACCAGTATGACCCTCTAAAAGATCTCCACCACCTGGATTCGTTGTTCCTTCGGGATAAACACAGACTAATTCTCCTTTATCAAGTACGTTCTTTGCGTAATTGTAGGAATCAACATCGTGTTGTCCTCGCTTCAATGGAAAAGCATGATGATTTCTAATCCAAGCATTAACAAGAGGTGGTTTAAATAATGACTGTTTTGCCATCTGGTATAGTACTCGCTTTCTATGATAAATTAGGCTAGCAGCTAATATGAGTACATCCCATTCTGAGTTGTGGTTAGTGCACACAACGGCAGCACCTTTGTCAGGAATGTATTTTTCATAATCGATTACCTTATAAGGCATCATTAAATTGCTCCAATTGCATACTAACCATCCTGAAAAATTCTGAACTGTGTTCTGAAACTGATCCCGAACTCCAAATACTTCTAGAGATTTTAATAATGAATACCAAATGTCGTCGATAAGTTGTAAAGCCCCTTTACCAACATCCTTCAAATAACTCTTTAAGGAAAAAGATTCTTTCTGCTTTTGAGCATCTTCTGGGGAACCAATAGATAATTCTTCTTGTTTTTCTTGTTTCCTTGGATCTACTATAACATAGTCGCGCAAATCGATTATAATTTGTCGTAACTCAGCCGTTAACCTTCTTATTTCATCGTATGAGATTTTGTTGATATTGTATTGGTCATAATATATGGGATCTCCGACTCGCACCTTCACTTGAGTTGGCTTCATAACTAGTTTACCTTTAGGTAAAGCGTTTCTTGATCCTATTACTGCCATTGGAACAATAGGAACCTTCATTTCGATCGCTAATCGAACTGCGCCCGTTTTGAATTCTCCAACCTCCCAACCTGTTTCTTCGCGAGATCGTGTGCCTTCAGGAAATATTCCTACCCATTCTCCTCCCCTGATTATTTCTTTAGCCATTTCCCAAGCTGGTTCAGGATTTTCTCGATCTAACTTAAAAGCTCCCAAGTTTGTAAAAAGAGTTCTAACTATAGGAGTTTTGAAGTTATCTAGTTTACTCATATATCTAATTCTTCTGTGACAAGCAGCTCCATAAAAAAAGGGGTCTAAATGGGATTCATGGTTTCCTACAAGGATGCCAGGGCCATATTCTGGGAACATATTTCCGAGAGGATATTCTGCTTTAAAATTCCATAAAAGACGGGCAAAGAACTTAACATAAATAAATGCAGCCCACCATTGAAGTTTTCCTTCAACTTCCTCAAGGTCTAATCGCTCGATTGCTTTACGATAGAGATCATTCAAGGGATCAATTGGATTGTATTTTAACATTTTATATGTCGCATTTTGATGTCGTTTTCCAAAATCTAAATCTTCTTGTTCTTTTTCTTCAATGGTTTTAACAATACGGGTTTCTTCGGAAGTTTTATATTCTTCTTCTTTTAGTACCATTCTTTACATCCTCCTAAGATTTTATTTTAACACTATTTTGATTAATTGATTTTGATAAATTTTTATTTTCAATTAACCTTTTCAATTCCTCTAACGATTCAACTAATAAATCTGGTTTAAATTCTGCTAACATTTCTTTTTTGCTTACTCCGCTCGCTACACCTATAGTCCATACTCCTGCTTCTTTTCCTGCTTGAATATCTGAGGGCATATCTCCAATCATAATAAATTCTTTTAAGTTGCACGATTTGTAGCTCTCAAAAACAGGGTTTAACGCTTTTGGGTCAGGCTTTAAACTAGGAAGAAGATCAGCTCCAAAAACTCCTTTGAAGATGTTCTTAAGCTTGTTGTCTTCAAGATGAGGAAAGATATTTTTTGTTTGGTTATGAGATACAATAAAAAAATCGTATGATTTCTTATATTTATTTATAAATTCCTCTGCTTCAGGGTAGAAAGGAGCTTCTTTAGCTAACATCAGATACCGTGTGAATATTTTTACCGCAATTCTTAATTTTTTAAAGAAGGTTAATGATTGGAGCGAAGTAATATATTTAAATAGCTCGAACGATTCTAACAAGATTTTAGGAAGCGGCGTTCCTTGAATTATCTCCATTAATGCACCTATTTCTTGCATTGTAGTTTCAATATCGGTCTTAATCTGCTTCTCTTCGAAAGTTTCTTCTATTGACTTCTGAAGAGGTTCTCTTATATCGAGGATAGTCCCGTCAAAATCGAGAATAATTCCGCGAATCGTTCCATTTTTAAGCCGCTTAACTAATTGATTGTCAGAGCTCATTTTTTATTAAAAATCGGCCGAATTTTTAATAACTTTTCAAAATTTGATTTTGAATTATCTTTACTTAAGTGATTTTCTATTTAAAAAATTAATGATTATAATTAAAGTATGAAAAGTATGTAAAGCTTTCTTTGAAAAAACGGAGAAGAATTTTAATTTTTGAATAAAGAGTGTTAATTTTTGAAATTATTTTTAAAAAATTTAAGATTCGAAATTAAAAACAAGCCTTTTTCCTTTTTAAGATTAACCTTGTGGTTCTAATATTATTCCTTTAATATATGATTTTTAAATATAATTGAATGAAAATATTATATAATTAGAGGTTTTTAGTATGGAACTACAAAAAGAATTCCAAAAGAATAAATACCGACACGGAGAATTTCTTGAAAAAATTTCAGTAAAAGAAGAAAAGCTTCTAAAACTTTTTTTAAAAAGGACGCAGGACCCAATTAATATGGAAAGCGAGATATTTTAAGCAGCATCTTTAAAACATTACGCTTCTGAGTTTAGTTTTTCATAATCTCTGATTATTTGTTATTGGCTTCTAACATTATGATGAAATATTTAAATTAAATTGAATAGAAGTTACTTCAATATTAAATTTTAACATAAAAAGCGATTTGACAAACATGTCTGAAAATTATTCAATTAATGTAAAGGAAGGAACCTTTGCAGAAGCAATATTAAAGACTTATAGTCCCCTAAACACTAGAGAAAAATTTCGGGAAAAATATGCTGATAAAAGCTTCAAGATACTCCTAAATCCTAAAGATGGGCACTATGCTGCTTTGATTACTGTTGATAAAGGCGTACTTACTGTTGAAGGAATAGAGAATGAAAATAAGAATAATCTTGATGAAGATGTACTAGGGTGGGATGGTTATATCCAAACAACTTTAGCGTTATTTGATGAGATCGGGAAGGGAAACCTAACCCAAGGTGATATCGCGAAGAAAATGGTAGCTCGTAAAATAAAAATTAAAAATGTAAAAATAGTAGCAAAATTAGCCGAAATTCTGGCTTTAATGGATGATTGATTGAATTTTAGAAATTTCTCACCTTTTTTTTTGTATCTTTTTATAGAATAACCTAAATTATAAATTCCCTTCCCTTTCATAATTATTTTTTCTACAAGTAATCATGTCAATATAATCCAAAAACAGATTGTCATAAAAGCTAGTTATTTAAATATGAATTGTTACTACACATGTAACCTATATAAAGGGTATTATAGATTAATGAGGAATGAGGTATGCCTATAAAAAGAAAAATATTGATGTGTACTATTTTTGTTATATTTTCTCTATCAATTTTCAGTATTAATAATTTTAAAAATTCATCTATTTCAACCTCTACTTTATCACTTTCAAATGGGATTGGGGAAAATATTACGGGAGACTATGACGGAGATCTATCTCTTGTCTATTTTGAATTCAATTCAAATTGGACTTCGTGGTCATACCAAAATAGAAGTACTAACATAATACCTCATAACATGTCTGTGAACAGTAAAGAATTTATATTAAATAGATTAGAACTATATGCAGATAACATCATAAACGAGACTGGTTCTGGAGATTATATAATTGCTGATGATATTACTAATCAATTTAGTCCTATGCCTTCTTATTCTTTTGCTCAGCAGTTCACTGCACATGATTTATATTCTATTGATGTAATTTGGTTATATTTAAATTACAGTCTAATTATGATTCCAGAATTTGGTCATTACTATATTGTCTTACACATATTTAATGGATCAGGTCCAGTTGGAGAAGAAATTGATGTAATATCGAA
>JBHLLM010000195.1:0-5735 GCA_048885575.1 Candidatus Hermodarchaeota archaeon | reverse complement strand
TGATAATTACCAGAAGTTTCTCCTTTAACCCAAATTGATCTTCGAGAACGACTGAAATATATGCCCCTTTTTTGTTGAAGAGCTTGCGTTAAAGAATCTTGAGATGAAAAAGCAAGCATTAAAATTTGTTTATGTTCATCCTGTACAACAGTTGGAATCAAATCCTCTTGTTTCTGAAAATCTAAAACAGAGGTGAAGATATTAATCATTTCCTTTTCTTCAAGCAAATTATAAGACCTTATTAAAGGATTTATGCCTTTACTCTCCATCTCTTTAGTGTTTTTACGGTTTAGATCGAGAAAAGTTACTGAAATGTTTTTAAAGCTGGATAAGATTTTAATGATTCCAAGAAGAGTGGCGGTGTTTATTTCACCATTATAATCTACCAAAATTTCTGAACAATAAGGACTTACTCGAGAGATCACATTTTCTAGATCATCTTTTATTTTTTTTAAACTGCTATCTAGTAATAACTCTTCTCTTAATCTAATTCTTGCGATAATAATTTTTTTAGATACCATTTGTCCAATATATTTTACATCTTTCTCAGGAATGATAACTTTTTTCACGCCCATTCGTATAGCAGCTTTTACTGCTTTAATATTAGGTGAATTCATCATTAGATAACATTCAGAAACGCTAAATATTCCCTTTAATTGATCATTAGATGTAAAATTACACAATACCACACTACCAAATAAATTTAATTTTTTTGCGTAATTTGCTATGAAATTCTCATCGTTCTCTATTTGATTTTTGTAAATTGATTTGATCTCACCAATATTAATTTCAAATTTTAACATAAAAGCCCTTCAAATAAGTTATTTCTATTGACCTATAGGTATTCTTTATTCTTGTGGAATTATAAATTTTATTTTAAATCCACTATTAATCTTTATTAATAAGAAGAATTAGGTGAGAAAATCATATGGTAAAAGGGAACAAATATGGAACCCATAGAGTCATTGAGCCTAAAGGAACTCTTCCTCAACCCGCACTTAAAATATCGAACGATATGAACATATTTGATAATGAAATTTTAATAAATGTTGACTATTTAAACATCGATTCCGCAAGTTTTGCTCAACTAAGGGAAGAATCAGGAGGAGATCTCGAAAAAATAAAGGTTAAAATCTTGGAGATTGTCCAAGAGCGAGGAAAAATGCAAAATCCAGTTACTGGCTCAGGTGGAATGCTAATTGGAAAAGTAGAAAAAATAGGTATTGACTTAAAAGACAAGATTGATTTAAATGTTGGAGATAAAATCGCGTCCTTGGTCTCTCTATCATTAACCCCCCTCAAAATTGAAAAAATCTTAAATATTAATCCAGATATCGATAGAGTTGAGATTGAGGGTAAAGCTATCCTTTTTGAAAGCGGAATTTACGCTAAATTACCTGATGACATGGAAGATACACTAGCTTTAGCTGCTCTCGATGTCGCAGGAGCTCCAGCGCAAGTTAGGAATCTGGTGAAAGAAGGCAATACAGTGCTAATTCTCGGCGCTACAGGTAAATCTGGCCTCATGTGTTCTTACATGGCAAAGAAAATGGTTGGTAATAAAGGAAATGTTATCGGACAAGCTAGAAACAAAACTCGAGCAGAGTTTCTTGAAGAGACAAATTTTTGCCACAAAGTCATTATTGCAGATGTATTAAACCCTACAAATGTTTTAGAGGAGGTACTTAAAGTAAACAATGGAAATGAAGTTGATATCGCCATTAATTGCTTAAGTATCCCAAATTCAGAATTATCGTCGATACTTCCTGTGAAGGATAATGGGATCGTCTATTTCTTTTCAATGGCTACCAGCTTCACCAAAGCAGCGTTAGGAGCTGAGGGGGTAGGAAAAGATGTAATTATGATTATTGGAAATGGCTACACCAAGAATCACGCTCAAATTACGCTAAATTTACTACGTGAATCTGACACTCTTCGAAAAATATTTGACGAAAAATATGTAAATTAGGAATTTACCCTTTTAAGTAGTTCATTTACCAAAAGCAACGGCATTCATATTAAATTTTCTGCGTTTTTTTTAATACTTGATATGTTCTAGGACCTCCTGAAAAGGGACATACTTTGATACAAATAGAACATCCTAAGCTTCTTGCAAAAAATGGAAAACACTTATCCTTCTCAATACAAGTTTTCGTAGCACCTATCCCTGGAATATTCTCTATTGAAATCACTCGTTGATCATAAATAGCTTCAGCTGGGCAATTCTTTTGACAATTTTTGCAGGATTCACAATAACTTTCAATCCATTCATGTTCATTGTTATCTGTATATTCGAATATTTTACCTTCAATAAAGATAGGAGCCAATCTTTGACGGGGACCGAACTCGGGGGTAATTAAACACCCCTGCATACCCTGTCCTCCCATTCCCGCTTTTCCCGCAAGGGGAGGAGTACAGACTAATCCTCCTAATGGGTGAACAGCTTGAGCTCTGATACCTTTAGAGCGCAACCAATCAGCTATATCTGCTACAGCTTCTCCTAATTCCGCGTAGATGCGCATCGTTTCTTCCCCAGCTTCCAAATCAGGAGCCTTATCGATTTTATCTTTCTTCATTTCCTGCATAAACATGAGTGCATATCGAAATAATACAGCTTTATTTCTAAAAATGAGTTCTTGTGGTAATTCTGTAAAACCTATTTTAATGATATCCCAGTTGGTTTTCGCATAATCTTGAAGTTCAATCCATAAGCTTTCATTGGGATAAGTTTTAAGAACCTCTTGAATCTCTGAATTTTTAGTGTACCTTCCATTTTCTTCTAAATCTAAGAGATAAGGTTCAAGATCCTGGTATGACTTTTTTCGACCTCGCATCAACTTGCGACCGTATTTTGCGAACACACGGATAAATCGGAGCATCCCTGCTCTTCCTCGTATTTGCATTGGAGTTCTTCCACCAAATTCTTGAAAGAAGTACTCAAAACCTTCCTGTTGTGAATCAGGATGAGAAGTTATAACAAGATTAGGAAAAGAGCGACACCTGTTTAAATATTCTCTCTCTCCTTTTCCTTGTATCCTATATCCTTTATCAGCAGATTTAGGTTCTATCTTATAATTATTTTGACTTGCATTCATTTTGTTAGAGACCTTCTACTATTAATATTATATTAAAACGGATATATATATACTTGCATTTTTGCAAATATTGTCTTTTTGCAATAAATTTATTTATGACGATTATAATATATTATATAATGACTTTTGAAAAAGAGCGATATTTAGAGATCTTAAATCACTTTATTGAAAAAATTACTCAAGGAGCAGAAAATTTCACATATAAAGGAAAAGAAATAGGTACTGGTATTTTTTTAATTAATTTTATCGGAAAACAAAAAGCATGTTATATGAGAGATATTGTCAAATACTTAGATGTTCTGCCAAGTACAGCAACTCGTAGAATTGATAAACTTGTCAAAAATGGTCTTGTTAAGCGAAATTTGTCTTCAAATGACGGAAGATTGAAAGAATTAACCCTCAGCGAAGAGGGAAAGGTAATCTTTTCTAGTTTTTTACAAAGTAGGTTAATAGGTTTTGATTTAATGGTAAAAGAATTCAAGAAAGAAGAAATTATTACCTTTTTCAACGTACTTGATAAAATGGTGCATCATAGAGAAGAACTTAAATCAAAATTTCGTGAATTAACTAATTCATAGATGGAGTGATTTTGATTCTGCTTTTGCTTAGTCCTAGAATTTAACAAACTAATAAATTTTAAATCTCTTCATTCTAAGATTCGTAAGATAATTTCATAAGTTATAATGGGGCTATTCTCCCACTAACTCCTAAACTTTAACAAATATCAAAAATTAATTACAATAGTAAATTAAGATTTTTGATAACTATTATGAAAGTAAATAGACGAATGGAATTATTTGGAAATGTAAGCGACGAAGATTGGAATAACTGGAGATGGCAATTTAGAAATAGAATAACTACTCTCGAAGATCTTAAAGAATACATTCCATTAACAAGAGATGAAGATGACCCTAGTATTTTGGAAAAGATGAGAATGGCTATAACCCCCTATTACTTATCGCTAATTGATCCTCACGACCCCTACGATCCTATACGTAAGCAAGCAATTCCTACAATCCATGAACTAATTAGGTCTCCTGCTGATTTAGTAGATCCACTTCACGAAGATGTTGATAGTCCCACTCCCGGGTTGACTCATAGATATCCTGACAGAGTTTTATTTTTAGTTACGGAAAATTGCTCAATGTACTGTAGACACTGTACTCGGCGACGTTTTGCAGGTCATCATGATAAAGCTCCTCCTAAAGATCAGATAAAGAAATGTCTCGATTATATCCAAGAAACGCCTGCAATTCGGGATGTTTTATTATCAGGAGGTGACGCAATGCTTATCTCAGATAAATTGTTAGAGGACATTTTGATTAGTTTAAAGGAAATCCCGCATGTAGAAATTATCAGATTAGGCTCAAGAAGCCCAGTCGTTATGCCCCAGAGGATTACCCCTGAATTGTGTGAAATGCTACAACAATATCATCCGATATGGTTTAATACCCACTTTAACCACCCAAACGAAATAACTAATGATTCAAGGAAAGCTTGCGAAATGCTCGCAAACGCAGGTATCCCACTAGGAAACCAATCAGTATTGCTAAAAGGTGTAAATGACTGTATACATGTAATGAAGAAATTAGTCCATGAATTAGTAAAAATAAGAGTTCGTCCCTATTATATCTATCAGTGTGATTTATCGATCGGATTAGGGCATTTTAGAACAAGTGTGGCGCAAGGTATTGAAATTATCGAAGGATTAAGAGGACATACATCTGGTTTATGCGTCCCCACCTTCGTGGTTGATGCACCGGGGGGAGGTGGGAAGATTCCAGTCATGCCAGATTACACCATCTCCCAAGGAAACACTAGGGTTGTCTTAAGGAATTTCGAAGGAGTTATAACAACCTATGCAGAACCTGAAGATTACACTCCAAGTTGTCATTGTGAAGATTGTGAAAAACAAATCGGAGTTTCAGCCCTATTAAGCGGTCAAAAAATGACAATTGAGCCAGAAGATTTAGAAAGAAATATTCGTAGAAGTAAATTGAGTAAATAAAGTTTACTTTAGAAATATCTTCGTCAATCAATAGAAGATCTTATTGAGATTAAGAAATAAAAAAAGTTAAAAATTCGCTAAAATAAACACAGTGAAAGCTAAAAATATTCTAGATCTTCACTATTATTACTATCGAGTAAATATATATTTTTACGCGCGTCATATCCCATTGTAGCGTTATAGGAATTTCTTAAGAAATTATAATTGTCGGGTAAATCATTGACCAACAATATTTATTATCGGAAAATTAAAATTTTAATTGAGTTTATTATCAACATCTATATTTTTAAAACTTCATGAAATGCCTTTTAAAGCTTTCAAAAGTTCTAAGTTATAGTTATCTAAGATATAACCTTTATTTCATTAAAAATTATTATAACATACCCTCTTTTAATAATTAGAAACTTAGATGTCATCTGGTAATGAGTACTTTCCTACACTTATATTCAATGCTGTAAGGAAGTACAAGGTCATTTCAATAATAGGTTTATCAAAAAATGTAAGCAAAACTACTACCCTAAATCATATAATTAAAATATTAAAAAATAAGCACACAATTGGAATCACATCCATTGGCCGAGACGGAGAGCCTTACGATGCAATTACAGAATTACCAAAGCCAAAGATCTTTG
>JBHLLM010000194.1:0-5739 GCA_048885575.1 Candidatus Hermodarchaeota archaeon | reverse complement strand
GCATTGGCAGAACAAGCGTTTTCGCACGCACCACACTTAATACAAGTGGCTCGTATATTGAAATCCACTTTCCTTTTTTTTCCTTTTTCGTTTACTTTATCTTCCTTAAAAAATGCACCAGTTGGGCATACTTCAAAACAAGACATACAAGAAATGCAAAGATTCCAATCTACCTTGACTTTACCATCTACATACACTTTTGCGTTTGTACCTGACTTCTTACATTTGACCATTTTATATTCTAATTTAGGTAAGACTTTTGCTTGAACAATTTCAATGTCATCTAAGGCAACAGCTACTCCATCTTTTTTTAAGGTAATTGCACCAAAAGGACACATATAAGCACAAGTTCCGCAATAAGAGCATTGTTCTGCGTCAGGAATATCCGGATATAAATCTTCAGTTTTTTTCCTTATCAAATTATGGTGATATTGTTTTATAGCTTCTTGAGGACAGACTCTTGTACAAACGTAACATCCTACGCATAAATCTTTGTTAAATTCAACTGCTTGATTTCTTGAATAGAAACTTAAAATAACTTCATTCTTGTGGTCATTAACAATTCTCTCAATTCTTGGGTATGACACCTTTAATTTCCTCCTCTTATTGGATTTGGTCCAAGTTCTTTGATCTCTTCTGAATAACTTTTAGCGATTTCCGTTAGGACAACACCTTCTGAAGCCGAAACAAATATATATTTCGCTCTCTTAGGATTAATCCCAAATTGCTCTAAATATCTCTTAAGCAGAGGCATTTTCCGTACCGTTTTAAGATTTCCTTCTATGTAGTGACAATCACCTGGGTGGCAATGGCTAACAATTACACCATCAGCGCCGTTCATTAATGCATTGATAACGAATTGAGGATCGACTCTTCCTCCGCACATAACTCTCACGATTCGTAAATTAGCGGGACGTTGCATCCTCGAAGTTCCAGCTCCATCGGCGCCTGCATAAGAACACCAATTGCAGAATATACCTAAAATATAAGGATCGAAAACTTCAAGACTATTCAACCCTCACTTCCTCCTTGTGTGTTTCTTTTGGAATTGCAGTTTCAATCATGGGTAAAATTTGTTCGTCATCAAAATGATTTTGAATTATTGCATGAGAAGGGCATCCTGCTACGCATGTTCCACAACCTTTACATAATATATGGTTTATTGCAGCTACCTTTTCGATTTCATTGAAAGTTATAGCGTTAAAAGGGCATAAACTAATACAGCTTTTGCATCCTGCGCATCTGTGATCCAATACTATTGAGTAATAAGGAATGATTTCGACTTCTCCTTGAGACATGAGGGTCGCTGCACTGGATGCAGCAGCTTTAGCTTGAGCAACTGTGTCGGGGATATCTTTTGGTCCGACCACATTTCCAGCAACAAAAATTCCTTCAGTTAATGTATCAACTGGTCGTAATTTAGGATGAGCTTCCATTAAAAAGCCATCTTCAGTTTTGGTGGCGGTTACATTGAAAATACGTGCTATATCATCAATATCACTACGAGGTTCTAAACCAATTGATAAGACTACCATATCAACTTCTAGCTCGATGGGTCTTTGTAGTGTGGTATCTTCAGCTCGTACTATGACATTATCGTTGTCACCTTCTAATAACTCGGCAACTCTGCCTCTAATGAACTTAATGCCGTAGTTCTTGGCAGCATCGTTATAAAATTCTTCGTATCCTTTCCCAAATGCTCTAAGATCAATATAGAAAATAAATATTTGTGTATTAGGGTGTTTTTCTTTATAAGAGCGTGCTTGTTTCGTAGCATACATACAGCATACTCTAGAGCAGTATTTTCTACCTTTACCCGTAAATTCTCGACTACCTACACACTGAATCCAAACAATCGATTCTGGTTCCTTTAAATCAGATGGTCTCTTTACTTTTCCTTCAGTTGGTCCATATGAGCTTAATAATCGTTCCATTTGAAGTGCATTTATTACATTCTTAATTCTACCGTATCCATACTGCTTCATTCTTTTAGCGTCATAAGGATCATAACCTGTTGCTAGAATAATAGTTCCAACTTTGATATCAACATATTCTGGTTTATCATCATATCTAACTGAAGCAGTTGGGCACGCTTCTTGGCAAATTCCACATCTAATACAGTGATTCATATCAATGGTATATTCGCCAGGAACAGCTTGTGGAAATGAAATGTAAAGTGCTTTTCTAGGCTTCATTCCTAAATCAAATTCGTTAGCACACTCAACAGGACATATATCTACACAATGACCACATCCAGTACAAGTATTTTGGTCAATATAATGAGGATATTTCACTATTCTGGCCTGAAAATTACCTACATATCCATCAAGTGATATGACTTCTGAATATGTCATCAATTCTATGTTAGGATTTCGAGCTACTTCGCTCATCTTAGGAGTAGTAATACACGACGAACAATCCATAGTAGGGAAAGTTTTATCAAGCTGAGCCATATGTCCACCTACCGTTGGGGATTTTTCGACTAAATAGACTTTATATCCTGAATTTGCCAAATCTAATGCTGCGTTGATGCCCGCGATTCCAGCGCCTACTACTAATGTTGAGGGTTCAACTTTTACAGTGGTTACCTCTAACGGTTTAAGCTGTCCTGCTTTTGCGACAGCCATTCTTATATGGTCTTTAGCGATCTTGGTTGCTCCAGGAACATCATGCATTGTTACCCAGGTACAATGTTCTCGAATATTTGCTTGTTCAAAGAGAAATTTGTTTAGCCCAGCTTCTTCGCATGCGCGTCTAAAAGTACGTTCGTGCATTCGAGGGGAACAGGCAGCTACCACAACACGATTTACTTTTCCTTCTTTAATATCTTCCATAATCATGCCTTGTCCAATATCGGAGCACATGAACTTGTATTCGCTCGCTAACACAACATTCGGTAGTTTTCTTGCGTAATCGCATAATTTTGGAACATCTACAACGCCTCCGATGTTGACTCCACACCAGCAAATATAAACGCCAATTTTTGGTGGTTCTCTTCCATTTATTTTGATTATATCTTTTGTTTTTGTTACCATATTTTAATACCTCTTTTAAGCTGTATCTCCAAGTTTGATTAATATCGGTTTTACAGGGGTAAAAGGAGGCACTCCCTTTAAATCTGGACTTCTTATCAATCCTAATTCTTCTGGCGTCATGCCAAGTGCTAACCCTATTAGCTGAGTAAAATACAAAACTGGGATATTAAATGGAGCACTTATTTGATCTTTAAAAATATTATTTACTTCCACTTGTCCTAAATCAAACTGAAGATGACAAAAAGGACAACTAGTTATTATTGCATCAGCTTTGGCAGCTGACATATTTTCCAATTTTTCACGAGTATAATCAAGAGAGATTTCTTTGAATGCACCTCTTACTCCACCACCAGCTCCACAGCACAAAAATTTATCCTTATAGTTTAGACTTTTACATCCTGAAATTTCTACTAATTCGTCGAAAAACCTTGGATTCTCAACCTCATTATCCCATGGTCTTATCTCGCCTGGTTTTGTGAGATGACAACCATAATGTACAGCTAAGTTTAAGTTTAAAGGCTTTTTTCTTGCGTATTTTGTTCTATCTGTAATTTTTTTAGGACCTATATCGTTGTACATAATATCAACAACATGTCGGATTTCAACAGTTCCTTTGTATTCTCTTCCAATTTTTGCTAAGTGCTCGTTAACTTTTCTTTTTTTTTCTGTATCGTGCTTTAATGTATGATTTACTTCGAGTAAACTTCCATAACATCCATTGCACATTAAAGCGATATCTAAACCGAGTTCTTCAGCTATAGATATGTTTCTCGCTCCTACTACTAACCATGTTTCGATATCAAAACCGCGAAATACTCCTGGTGCTGGACAACAAGATGCACCCTTCATATCTACTAACTCTATCTTAAACTTCTCGAATACTGCGCGCGTTGCTCGTTCTATGAATGGATAACGATTTGGAATTACACATCCAAGGAATAATGCGTATTTTAAATCATTATTTGCCATAAGAGTTATTTTCCCTCATCTTCTCTCTCTTTTTCATAATCACCTACTCCTGTGAGCTTATCAAAACCCGTACTTTTAAGGAGAGTTTGAACTTCTCTTTCAGCTTCAGGATATTCATGTGTGGTAGGTGGAATCTCAGATAATTTATGGTATTGACGTAATTTCTTCCATTTATCCTCGTTAAGTGGAACTCCGTGTCCTGTGTTGTAAAACATTTTACACAGAGCAATATGAGGTGCTTGCATATATCCTTCTTTAACTGCTAAATTCCTAAGAGAAATAATAACATCTGTAACAGGAACTCCCCTTGGACATCTTTCCAAACATGTATAACACGTACTACAAAACCAAAGTTCTTTATCTGAAAGTATCTCTTCTTTTAGCCCTAATTGGACTTTTTTCATCAAAGATCTTGTTCTTTGAGCTGTTCTTCTTCCGCTGGGACAACTTCCAGTGCAAGTTCCACATTGAATACACGCACATAATTCTAGGTACCCAGCATCTCTCAATAATCTAGTTAAGTCATCATTAACATGGGTGATTTTCTCAGATTTGATATTTTCCAATAATTTTCCACCTTATTTCCTAATTTTAAAATCGATAATGTTCCTCAAAATTCTAAAATAAAGGATATATACTAGGGTATTCTCTCGTTTAAGGACAGAATGTAAAGAAGTCTTATAAGGTTTTTTTTTATCAAATATAATCACTTATAATAAATTACTTACTATTTTCAATAAAAAAAAAATAAAAAGTATCACTTTTTGATAATCATTTCTAATAAAATATAGAAAACCGATAACTAAAATATAAATGAATCGAAAATAAACCAGAAGAAGTCTGCTTATTTAATTATCATTTTTACAGAGTTCTTTTAAAAATTCTTTCTGTTTTTCTTCTGATAGGAATGCTAGTTCCTTTTTTACCTCTTTTAATTCATCTTTTGAAAGATTTAAATTCATTAACTGCTCTCGTACATCTTTAGATAAAACTGTAAAAATTCTGTAGAAATACCGTTTAATAACATCTAATTTTTCAAAACCCCCATTTTCATCGATATTAATGTGACTCACCATTATTATTTTACAGACTTACATCAATTTAAAATAGAAATTGGCAGTTATTAAAAAATCTGGAGTCCAACATTTATTTTTTTATTATTGGTAAGGAGAAGAAAAAAGTACTCCCTTTATTTCTACCTTCTGACTCTGCCCAAATTTTCCCTTCATGGAGAGCGATTAACTCTTTGGAGATATATAAGCCGAGTCCTGTTCCTTCGATACCCACGTCCCAACCTTGCCCGTATCTTTCTATTTTTCCAAATTGCGTAAATAACTGCGAGATTTCTTTCTGAGTTAATCCGATACCAGTATCCTTTATGGAAACGATATAATGTCCGTCTTTTTGTGTTGAATCTATTGTAATTTTACCACCAACGGGAGTATATTTTATCGCGTTGATTAACAAGTTTGTTATAACTTCGTAAATTTTTTCTTTATCAAATTCTGTGAAAATTTTTTCTTTTATATTTATATTAATTTTCTGTTCTCTTAAACTGGCGATTCCTTGCAATTGTTTCACGCAGAAATTAATTAAAAATGTAAGATTTTCCCTTTCTTTTTTTAATTTTAATAATCCTTGTTCTAGTTGCGAACTTTCTACAAGAGAACTGATATAATCTTCAAGTCGTTTACTTCCATTTTTAATTTATTCCAAAATAGAAATAACATCATCA
>JBHLLM010000193.1:0-5768 GCA_048885575.1 Candidatus Hermodarchaeota archaeon | reverse complement strand
TCTTTTGGGATTATTTTTTCTTTATTAATAGGAAAATGCTTAACCAAATTGGAGATGAATTCTATTTGAATCTCTTTGTGATCATTAATAAGTTCGAAAGATTTACTTAAAAAAGTCCTTTCAAATTTCTTTATGTGATGGCCAAAAGTTTCCGAATCCATTGCAGTTATGGAATATCTATCGTTATTTATTTCATTTTTTCCTTCCTTAAATGATGGCTCTAATTGTTCAATAAAAGTTTTTGCTGTAATGTCGTTAAAGGCAATTTTATTACTTAAAATATCGTCTCTGAAGAATAACATTAAACCATTAGGGGAAGTATAGATTTTATCGTAAGGCCATTCGATAGGACAAGCTATACCGCTCATTATTACCCATTTATAGCCTCTTTCTCGAATAAACTTAGCTACTTGAGAACTTATTGACAATTCAGGAGGGAAAAATCCAGTTCTTTCCCAATTTTTAAACTCCCTTCTAATTATTTCTTCATTCATTTCAATTTGATGTTCAGTTTCTTTTTGTGGTATAAGAGGAAGGATAGGATGGAATTTTGCCGTTCCAATAATCTCAATTTTATTGTTTATTACCAAATTCTTTAATAATTCTAGTGTATCTCTTAAATCAAATTCAAATAACATTTCGATTAGAACGGCATTAATATTTAGACTAATTTTAACATTGTCATGTTCCTCGAGCATCCTAAAAAGCGGTTTATAGCACTCTTTATCTATCTCCCGTAAAATGTTAATATCTTGAAAACTGGGTTGATACATATGTAATAATGGAGTCCAATATATCATTTTAATTTGTAACCTTCAACGATTTTATTAAATTCATTAATTGTAAATTAATAATTTTTAGCTATTTTGTGTTAATTAACTTCAAGGCCTTTTGACGTAAGACACACGATGAACATTTACCACAAGGTACTTCGAAATCTCCATAGCAACTCCAAGTAACATCAATAGGAACATTTAATTCATTTGCTAATTTTAACACTTCATTTTTTGTTTTTTCTGAAAGTGGCATTAAAAATTCGATGGAATGTATATCTTTTTCGTGTTTTGATATTTTAATCATATTTTCCAGTAATTTAAAGAAATTTAATCCAACATCCGAAAATGTTTTAATATCATCCTTAATATGTCCTCCTATAATAATACTACACCCATAAATTTCAGCAAAATAAGCAGCAATTGAGTAAAAAACTAAATTTTTGAGAGGAATAAAACCTTCAGGTGCGTTCTCAGCGGAGGGGATAGGATAGCCTTCGAATCTTAAGTCTGTAGCGCCCATTATGTATGGTAAAGAAATTTCAAGTAAAGGAACTCCGGCCAATTCAGCTAGTTTTTTAGTGGCTTCGATTTCTTTTTTTGATCTCCACTTATAGTTTATAGATAAAGCAATTATGTCGTAATTTTTACTTAAAGCCCAAAAAAGAGCTGTTGCCGAGTCTATACCTCCAGATAACATTAATATCACTTTTTTATTTCGATTTTTAATATCGGATTTCAATTTTGATTCAACAGTTTTGTTAATTGCCTCACTGATTGGAGATAAATTATAACCTAATGCATCTGCAGTTATTTTACCATCAGCAATGATATCACATTTCATTACATCTACCATTTCTTTACATATTTCTAACTTCGTAGGAACAGATTCATAAGGAATGAACTCATATCTAGGGGGAGGAATATTAAGTCCTACAGCTTTAATCGCTTGCCATACCATCTTTACAATCAGTTTCAAATTTAGAGTTTGTAGACCTACTAAGTTATAGATTTTATTATCTTCTCCTTTTCCAAGTGAAGCGTTTAAAAAGGCAGCTACTGCATCTTTCACATAAATAGGTTGCATTGGTACCTCACCATCTCCAGCAATGTATACTTTGCCATCATAGATTTGTTCAATGAGATCAGGTATCAACTCGTCATTTGGACCAAGAATATAAGAAGGCCGAAAGATTATATGAGCAATTTTACTCTCAATTAATAGTTCTTCTGCTCTATACTTAGAATAGAAGTAATTATTATTTGCCCACTCCCTTTCACCATACTTATCTACCCCAAGACCTGAAGGGTATATAATTCGGGAAATTCCAACATTCTCTGCGGCGGTAATGATTTTTTTTAATCCTTCAATATTTACAGTTTCAAACAGTGCCTTGCTTCCACATACGACATTAGCAAAATGAATAACCGCTTCGCATCCTTTAAAAGCAACTTCTAGGTCGTCTACTTCAAAATTTTTAACTAAAAATACTTCTACTCCCTCTTTCGAAACAGATTCAATAACTTCACTTCTACGGACAACAGCATTTATAAAAATGTTTCTCTCTAACGCAGCTTGAATTGTGTGCATTCCTAAATATCCATTTGCACCTGTAATTGCAATTTTTTTTTTTATCAACATTTCTTTGATCAATATTTCTTGAGTGAATATATATTTAGAGGGTATAAATTAAAAAGCAGTAAATGATCTAAAGTTTAAATTTTATGATTTTTAAGCGTAAAATATATAAATTTTAAAAAGAAAATGAAAACAGAATTCTATGAGTTATAAGGCTATATTAAATGCAACTCGAATAAAATTTAGTGCTTCCCATTTTTTAAAGGAACCGTTTGAATGTTCGAAACTTCATGGTCACAATTATTACATATCAGTAGAAGTGGAAGCTCCATTAGACGAGAACTACTTTGTTGTAGATTTTATAGAATTAAAAAAAAAGGTAAAAATTATAGCAAAGACTCTAGATCATCGGGTTTTAATTCCTGAATTGTCTAGCGATCTTATAATTTCGGAAACTTCAGAATCGATCGAAATTGTAACTAACACTAATAAGCGTTATATCTTTCCTAAAACGGATGTGAAGCTTTTGCCTTTACCAGCAACAACTAGTGAGCTTCTAGCAAAATTTATTCACGATAAATTAAAAGAGATTTATCTGAATAAGAAAATTACGGTAAAACTAGGAGAATCTAGGAGTACAACTGCCGTGTATAAAGGAAATTAGAAACCTTAAAAAGCTACTTTTCAATAATAGTTTCTTTTATTTTTGTGCCAAAATGAGTCGCTTCAGGACCAATATGGACTAGGACTTCGTCTCCAACCTTTATATTTACAATGGAAATAGGATCACCATTAGCGTTAACTAATCGAATCGTCTCTGCATTTTGTCCAATGTAATTTATTTTTATTTTTTTACCTTGCTCATCAATTTCTAATTCTAATCTTAACATAGGGCGAGTTTCAATTTTGACTCTACCAACTGAGATGTTTTTTGCTTCTCCATTAGTGTTTACAACTAGAACTTGATCTCCCCCTTTCAATTCACTTAAATATTTTGTTTGATACATTTCATGCTTAGAATCACTCGGAACTAAAATGTATGCTGAAACATCCCCTGCATTTACTCTAAAAGGTCTTGAAGAAACAAATTGCGTTTCGAACACCTCAGCATGTACAAGTACAAATCCTTTCGCAGTACTTCCAACAAGCATCCCCTCACCAGAGCTTAATAAAGATGTGGTATCGACACACACTCTTTCACTTTCAGGGATATTTTGTATATTGATAACTTTTGCACTTGTTAATTCAATATTTTGTTCATTTACCACTAATTTTTTTAATTCTATGAGGTCATTGACTTCTTTAGGCGTAATTAATATTCCATCTGTGCCTATTTCAAGAATTTTTAGCATTAATTCCGCTTCTTTTATGCTTTCAACTGAAGCGATTAGTTCTGTATCATTAGTATGCATTTTTGCTATAAGATTCTCAAAAGGTATTATTTTCCAATCCATTGCTGATACAATTATGAAATCAACTTCTTTTTTTTTTGAAAGCTCTATCACTTTTTGTTCGTCAGTTTTAACTGTTAACTCCATAAAAATTCCTCTATTTACATCTAACCTTTTACTACTTTTAAGACGCTCAAGATCTTTAAATATTAAGCTTTTTACGGGCAGTTGGGTATCTTCTGTAAAAATGTTAATACGCTCTATTTGTTCTAATTCAAAATAAGTCTCTTTAGATAGTAAGAAATTAAGGAGATTCATATTCAAAGCTTCTTGTACTAAAGCTTTAAAATTATTTGTTTTTTTCTCGAAATTTAGAATTATTTTTTTCATTTAGGAATCATCAAAGTTTGGACTCTGAAAGTTTTATTGATAGGAATCATTATACTAAATTAAATTCTATCAAATTTTTAAGTAAATAAAATCATAATAATTATAAAAGAGACACTATAAAATTTCGAGTGATTAGAAAGTGTGTGCGAAATTAAAAGGAAAACTTTTTCCAAGGAAAAATAAAGAAAAAGAAGAGCTCGTAATTAAAGCAAAAGCTCATATTAGAAAAATCGCATTAGCAAATAAAACATATAACAAAAGAGCAGAGATTGCAAGAAAGAATGCAAAAATTGCGATAAAGAGAGGAGAGAGAAACCGTGCTAAGAACTATCTAATTCAGCATAAGCAGTATCAGATGAAGGTGGATCGCGCAAATAATATTCGGGCTAAAATAGAACGCCAGATAGAAGCTATTGAAGAAGGACAAATGATATCAATGACAGGCGATTTAATGGGTGGCATAAGAGATGAACTGGCTACAATTGCTACTAAAGCAGCACCTACTAAAATAGCGGAGATTGCTGAGGATTCAGAAGAATATGTTGCTGAAATAGAAGAATCTGCTGAAATTCTCGCGGGAGATCCGGAAATTGACTTAGCAATTGATGTAACTGACGAGTTAAACCAACTGGAGACAGAAATGCTTCTAGAACAAGGCGGTCAGATGCCAGAAGTACCGGATGATGAACTTGCGTATATTTCAGAGTTTGATGAGATAGAAGAAGAACCTGAAATAAGAACAAAAGCAAAATTAGAAGATGAAATTGATAAACTTAGAAAGGAATTAGAAGGAAGTTAACTTTTTTAAAATTTATAAAACATATGTAGACTTTTTAAGTGTAATATCTTTTTCTATCAAATTCTTTAACTGTACTACCTAAAAAATCATCGTCTTCCATATCAGCCTCAAGAGCCTCAATATTCTTTCCAATTATATATATTTCCTTTTGTAAATTCTTAAAATTTTTAAAATAATCGATTTCAGAAATGTCTCCAGATTCAAATTTAGAGTCTAATGCTTTTAAAGTTTCTTCAAGACTATATTTCTCTTTTTCATAGTCAAACATTTTCTTTCGTCTAGATTTATTATGTTTCTTTGAATGAAAGTTAGAGTTTTCGCTTGGATGATTAGAAGCGTAATCACGGTTAAATAAATCCGAAAGATGATTTCTTGAATATTCTTGGAACTGTGGTATATTTCTAACTTTTTGATTTGGATTATAATTAACTGAATTAGTAAAATAATCGTTATTGTTATATAATCCGTTTGGAGTAGGGAAGGATCTATCGTATCTTTGTAGTTGTTCTAACTTTCTCATTAGAAGGTTTTTTTGATCAAGATCAGAGATATCATTGCTAAATCCTCTATTAAGTTGTTTAGGTTCATAATTCTGTATCCTGTTGGTATCGTAGAAGTTTTGTAAGAAAAATTCATTTTGATTATAATTGGGAGGCAAATAATGTCTCATTGTGTTCCCATAATAGTTTAAGTCCTCAGGAGTTTGAATTTGTCCCATCCTTTGGTTAGGATTTCTATTGTTTTGATAAAGCATTGGATTATCGGACATGTTTTTATAGTTTTGAAAAGGAGCAAGTGGATAATTATTATTGAAAGGATTTATAAATTGGTTTTGA
>JBHLLM010000192.1:0-5807 GCA_048885575.1 Candidatus Hermodarchaeota archaeon | reverse complement strand
ACATTATTATATCCAATTGGGGGTTCAATCTATTATTATATTCCAACCTACAGTACAGCAGGTAGTCTCCAACAGTTAAAACTAGCGGGATTCGTCGAAGCTTTTAACAGAGAAGTTGGTTATGGTGCTAATGCGCAAGAAGCATATATTAATTTGAACTTGACGGGTGGTGTACCTCCTTCTAATTTATCTTTATCGTATGAATTTGATATGGAATCCTCGATGATGTACCCAAGTGATCCAGCAAACTTCAAAATAACTCTGCAGAATTTAGATACTAATTTTTCTGCTCCTGGTTTGGATGTTAAAGTTAACATATCGATTTACAGTTCCACTACGAATAATGTCGATTACAACCTTATTCTACCACCTTACTTGTATCCAATTGAAAATGTTACTTATATAGACGATTTAGATACAGTTGTAAACTTCACAATAATCGATACCACACTATATTTTGGTGAGGGATTAGTTTTAAATGGTTTTCTAAACACAACAAAAGGAGACATAATCATTTTTTATCAATGGACTTTAATGGTAAATGGTGCGATATTCTACACTTCTCCAGAAAACTTGATATTAGTATTATAACAACTAAAATTTTTTTTTATTATTTTTATTAAAAATAAGGAATAACAATTGATAAAAAAGAGATAGATTTTTTATTCCTTAATTGAAGTTAAAAATTGCTCTATTTCGTCCTTTGAGCACATGTGAAACTTTTTATCTTCCGATTTTATGTAAGCAAATCGAGTATTTTCTTTTGTGGGTTCCTCGCTAATAGATTCCTTAAGAGCAGTTAATGTTAATTTGACGGTTTCATCAAATGTCATATCTGGTTTGTAATTTTCTTTCAAGTAATCTCTTGCTGTTGCTTCTCCGCTCCCTAACGCATAAGCTTTAAACGATCTATAAATTCCACTTGGAGAAGTTGTATAAATTTGAGTTCCTGCGGGATCAATTGCAATAAAGAACAGAGCACAGCCAAATGGTCGGATACCTCCGAATTGAGTGTATTGTTGTTTTATATCAGCCAATGTTTTCACTAACATGTTTAATCTTACAGGTTCATCGTAGGTTAAACGAAAGGATTGTGCTTGAACGCGAGCGTAATTAATTAAAGTTCGTGAATCTGCGTGTAATCCTGAAATAGCTACTCCAATATGTTCATCAACTTGAAACAACTTGTCAATTGAGTCAGCGTCGATTAAATTCGAAGGAATTTTAATTTCAGCCGCTAAACAAACGCAATCTTTAGTTTTTACCGCTACTGCCAAGGTTCCACGCCTAACAGCTTCTAAAGCGTATTCTACTTGGAATAATCTTCCTTCGGGACTAAAAACAGTTAATGCCCGGTCGTATTTAACTTGTCCGCCACCAAACATAATTATACTTTTAAATTATTTGATACTTGTAAATTTAAAATTAAATAACAAATTTGAATTTAATGTTTATACCTTAAAAATTAAATTTTTCCAGAAGTTTTAAGGATTTCTAATGTCAACACCCTAAACACTTCTTCAACTGAATCGCCTTCCTTAGCACTAGTTTCAAAATATTGCTTAGCATGCATCTCTCCTTTGAGAGCTTCTCCATCTTGTGCTGCTACTTCTCTTTGACCTTGACGGGCTAGATCAAGCTTGTTTCCAATTAATAGGCTCGGTTTTTGACCAATGACTTTTTCAACTTCATCCCGCCATTCAAGCAAATCGGCAAAGGAAGAACGGCGTGTAAGATCAAACACATAAATAACTCCTGTTGCTCCTCGATAAAATGGTGGTCTAACAAAGGAAAAATGTTTCTGTCCCGCGAGGTCCCATAATTGTAGCTTAACTTGCAACTGAGGGTGATCAGCTAATTCAACTGTTTTTGTGCTGAAATTTGATCCTATTGTCATCAAATAACTCTCTTTAAAAGAATTTTCACAGTACCTAAGAACCATGGAAGTTTTACCCACGCCACCGTTTCCGACAACGCAGATTTTATAGATGTAAGATTTTTGGAACCTTGTATAAACCGAAGACATAGCGTTTCAATAATTAAGATAGTTATAATAATATATTATATTCAATAAATAAAAATAATAATATTTATACCTATACAAGAAAAAAATTATCATTTTCATAAGAGTTAATTAATTCTAAAATTTTTTCTATCTTCATATTAATAGTATAAAATAAGGAGATATTAGAGTATGTACGATTTGGATACAAAAATTCAGATATTCGCTCAACTTATTCTCGATGCAAATAACATAGTAGCACTAACTGGAGCAGGGATGGGCACTGAAAGTGGAATTGCGGATTTTCGGAGTCCAGGTACCGGTTTGTGGGAAAAAGTGAATCCAGATGAGTTCGCGAGCATTCATTCCTATGTTTCTGATACAAAAAAAAATCTTGATTTTATGTTAGAGATGGGAATGAATATATTCAAAGCTAAACCTAACAAAGGCCATAAAACTTTAACTAAACTACAAAAACTTGGTAAATTAACCGGTATCCTTACTCAAAATATTGATGGCCTACATCAAAAGGCACATAGTAAAAATGTAGTAGAGTTACACGGAACTGCCTATGAAGCAATTTGTATGGGATGTGATAAAGTATATCCTATTACTATCATGATTGATCAAGTAATGAGCGGTAAAAATGTCCCCTCATGTAAGATATGTAATGGCTTATTGAAACCAAACGCGATTTTCTTTGGAGAACCATTACGATCAGAAATTTTAAAAGAAGCAGATAAAATGATTGAGGCTTGCGATTTATTGATTGTTCTTGGAAGCTCCTTGTTAGTGTATCCTGTAGCATTTTACCCCAGAAAAGCACTTTCAGTAGGGGCTAAATTAGCCATAATCAATATTCAAGAAACAGATATGGATAGTAAAGCTGAGGTTGTAATCCATCATAAAATTGGTGATATACTTCCTCTTATTTTTGACATCGTTCAAAAGGCTATGAAATCGGATATATAACTTCTATTTAATTTATGTGATTTTAGTAGTTTTTGAGTTCATAAGAAATAAAAATTAAAAAAATGAGTTAATTAGATTATAGAAACCATCAAAATTTATTTTCTTAAAACTTTTTTGTCGACCTTACCAACAGTAGTTAATGGAAGTTCTTCAGTTATTTCTATTATTTTTGGAACTTCGTAGGGAGAACAGTTTTCTTTTGCAAAGGCTATAATATCATTCTTTAAAGCTTCCTCATTTCCATCGTAACTGTAATCTGGATCTAATTGGATAAATGCTTTAACGATCTCTGAGCCTGGTCTATCAGGATTATCTACACCTATAGTAGCAACCATTCCGATAGCGGGATGATTAGTTAAGGTGTCTTCCAATTTTGCTGAAAAGACTTTAAAACCGCCAACGATTATCATATCTTTTGTCCTATCTACGATTTTTACATATCCGTCTTCATCCATTACTCCAACATCTCCGGTATGCATAAATCCGTCTTTGTCAATTGCTTTTTTGGTTTCTTCAGGCTTATTGAAATAGCCTTTCATTACCTGTGGACCTTTTACACATATTTCGCCCGGTTCTCCTAATGGTACTTCTTCTCCCGTATTAGGATCAACAAGCTTAAATTCCTCGTTATTTAGAGGAAGTCCTATACTTCCAAGCTTTTTAACTCCAATAGAGGGATTGCTTGCAGTAAGTGGAGAGGTTTCAGTCATTCCATATGCTTCTATTAGCTTACCCTTACCAATTATGTCCTCAAATTCTTTTTGAGATTCCTTGGGGAAGGGAGCAGCAGCAGAAACGCAAAAATCCAATTTTGAATGGTCTAAATCCTTAAATTTAGGATTTTTCATTAGTATCTGGTACAGTGAAGGTACGTTTGCTAAGACCGAAGGATGATATTTTGCCATTTCCTTTATAATGTGATCTGAATCTCGTGGATTGGGTATTAAAATTTGACTCCAACCGAGAAAAATAACATTTAAGGTCGTAAATGTACCTGCAATGTGGAAAAATGGAAATCCTGAAAGAGCAACGCCTTTACCCGCTTCCCAATTAAGCCACTTCTGAAAAATAACTATGTCTGACACAATGTTCCTATGGGTCAACATCGCCCCTTTAGGTGGCCCCGTAGTCCCTCCAGTATACTGAATGAAGGCTAAATCGTCTGGTTTTGCACTATCTTTAGGCAATTCTTTTGAATAGGTAGGAAGAATATCATTATGAAAATCCAATACGGTAATTCCCTCTAAAGGTGTGACTTCTCCTTTAGGGATTTTCTTTAGCAATTTTCCTAGCACTTGTTTAATTTTTGGGAGGTAACCTCCAACGCTGGTAGTTATTACTAATTTTAATTGAGGGATTTTTGAATAGATTTTTACTAACCTTCCAGCAAATATAGCATCTAGAGTTAATAGTGCTACTTTATTTCCTCCAGTTCCTAAATCGTTTAATTGATATTGCATTTGAACATCTGAAAGGAGAGGTGAAACTCCAGAAACTATACAGCCTGCTTTTAATGTACCAATTACTCCTATCAAGTATTCGGGCGTATTTGGTAAATTAATACTTACCACATCTCCTGTTTTAAAGTCATTTTCAATTAGCATATTAGCAAATTGATTTGAAGCCTCATCCAATTCTTTGTAGGAAAATTTTACTCCCAAATAATCAAATGCCATTTTATTTGGAAATTCTTCCATGGTTCGCCTAATAGCTGCGGGATATGTCATCTCATATTCCTTAGGGTCTATCTCCTTGACATGAACATCCCAAGATTTTTTCCATATTTTATCTTTATACGACATTTTTAACATCGATTTCTAATTATTCGTTTTTTTCCGAAAAAAAAGTGTTAATAAATAGTATTGAATCATTTAGATTTAAAGTTTTAAGTTTCTAATTAGTCAAGTTAATTGTATAAATAAAGAGTGGAAGAAAGTATTCTGCTTTTTGCAAATAAATTAAAAAAAAATTATATTAAATAAAATAATTTATAATAAATTTTAATCTTCTCTTAAAACCTTCTTATCTACTTTACCAACTACGGTTAATGGAAGCTCTTCTGAGATTTCTACTAATTTTGGGACTTCATAAGGAGCACAATTCTCTTTTGCAAAAGATATTATATCCTCCTTCAATGCTTCTTTATTCCCATCAAATTCAAAGTCTGGATCCATTTGTACAAATGCTTTTACTATCTCAGATCCAGGTCTATCAGGATTTGGGATACCCACTAATGCGACCATTCCAATTGCAGGATGTTTAACAAGAGTATCCTCTACTTTTGCACTAAATACCTTAAAACCTCCTACAATTATCATATCCTTAGTTCGGTCGACAATTCTGAGATAACCATCCTCATCCATTATTCCTACGTCGCCACTATGCATATACCCATCCTTGTCAATTGCTTTCGCTGTTTCTTCAGGTTTGTTATAATATCCCTGCATTACTAAAGGACCTTTTACACAAATTTCTCCTGGTTGACCGAGAGGTACCACTTCTCCGGTTTCAGGATCAACAAGTTTCAGATCGACATTTTGTATGGGCATACCAACTTTTCCTAATTGTTTTTTCCCAATAGAAGGGTTCATAGTGGCTACAGGACTCAATTCTGTCATCCCATAAAGTTCTAATAGTTTCCCTTGACCTACAATCTCTTCCAGTTTTTCTTGAGACTCTTTGGGGAATGGAGAGGCCGCAGAGATACACTGACGTAATTTGCTGTGATCTAAACGCTTAAACTTTTTGAAGTTTATTAGAATTTGATATAAGGACGGCACATTGACTAAAACAGTCGGTTGGTATTGCTTAATAGAATTACAAATTCCTAATG
>JBHLLM010000191.1:0-5808 GCA_048885575.1 Candidatus Hermodarchaeota archaeon | reverse complement strand
CCAGGAGATGCTACAATCCTTAGGAAATCGCCATGTCCTGTGGTGAGGGCAAAAGAAAGGTCTGCTTGTTCGGTATAGGTGGGTACCCCGGTTGCGGGACCTGGTCTTTGAGAGAGAACTATTAGGACTGGCGCTTCGGTCATGCCAGCTAATGAATAACCTTCTACCATGAGTGAAAAACCGCCTCCACTCGTTCCTACCATCGTTTTTGCTCCAGCAAAAGATGATCCTACGGCTAGATTTATAACAGCAAGTTCACTTTCGGGATGAACAACAGCTAACCCAAAATTTTCTGTTTGGTTGGCAAGAAAATGTAAAATTGATGAAGCAGGCGTCATTGGATACCCATAATAGGCATTCAAACCCCCAGCAATCGCACCTAAGCTAATTGATTCATTCCCTGTTAAAATTTTCCTTTTCTTATCTCCCTGTTCTAAGGGAAATTTGTTTTCACAATTTTTTTTTACGATATTATAGATTTTATCAGCAAATCTTATATTATCTTCAATCCCGCTCGGGTATTGCTCACGAATTACTTGATTCATTTGATCTTTCGTAAATCCAATAGCACTAGATAATATTGCTACCGCACCAACTCCGTACATGAGCTCTTTCATTGGATATTTCTCTGCTTCCGAGCTTAGAGGGATACCAATTCCATCGACATTTTCTAATTCGTCAGAATTATATACAATTATCCCATTATCAGCTATATCATTCATGTGATTATCAAAGCTCCTCTTATCAAAGTTGACCACAAGATTAGCTTTCATATAATGACTCGAAATCCATCTTTTTGAGGTACTAATTACTGAGAAATTATGTCCTCCTCGAATCAGACTCATGTAGTCGTCCAATTGAAATACATGCCTTCCAATACTCGAAAAAATATGCGCAGCAACGGAACCTGCTTTTTTCACGCCTTCTCCAGCTTTACCACCAACTAGAAACGTAAACACATCCGAAATCATATTTTATTCATACCCAAATTGTATATTATCAAAAATCTCTATTTCTCAGTTTAATAATTGATTTTTCCATAAATAATTTAAACATATAGTTTATAAATTTTTAATTTTAAAGTTTAGAAAGTGAAAACTTTATAGAGTGATCTCCAGTAATGTTTATGGAGATATTATTAATTTCGTTATAATTTAAATCACTTTCCATAAATCCATATGCATACTATAATTTATTTGAGGGGCTTTTAAAATCGTATACTAAATTTTTTAAAACACAATTCCTTCTAAGAAGTAAGTTTATATCATAATTATTACAGTAATACTAATACAAAACTTAGAAAATATATTAACGATTAATAATTACCGAATCTGTGTATGAACTCAAAGAATTTGGATTTAACTCTACTAAATAGGGGAAATTAAACCATGCAAATTTACGAATTAAAAATAAATAAAAACACATGCACAGGCTGCAACGCATGCGTCGTGTCTTGTCCTATAAACTTTAACGAGTTGAGAAAAATGAGTTATTTAAATGAAAGTAATGCAGTAATTCTTGTTAAGAACGGAATAGCAGTACCAATTTATAATGATAAGAGAGAAATAAATTGTGACGGTTGCGGTGTATGCGTAAAAATGTGCCCTCAAGTAGCAATCAGAATTGAAAATGTGGAGCGTAAATAAAAATGTCCTTTCCGAAAATTTCCAGAACAATTACTAAAGAAATGGAACATATTAAAGTTCAGTTCCTTACTGAAAATCTAGAACTTATTTTAAATCGAGAAAAGTGTGTTGGATGTGGAACATGCGCACGGGTTTGTCCCAAAGATGCAATATCCCGTGGACCAGTTGGGGCTTCACGACGTTTTCCAACAACCGAAGATATAATCCCAGAGCTTTACGATCCTAAGCTTTGTGTTTTTTGTGGAACTTGCGTTTATTGTTGTCCATTTGGGGCTTTAACACTCAAAAAAGATGGCGAAATCATCAATCTAACAGACATCCCACTAGTAGCTCAAAAAGTAATGCCTACTTTAGAGTTTGAAACTAAAACATTATTGAACGATAGAATTGCAAAACAATGGGCTAAAGCAAGGGTAAAGGTTATTGACGAAGAATGTGCTAAAGGATGTGGTTCTTGCGCCGAAGTCTGCCCCTCAGGCTCAATTGAAATTGCTAAAAGACCTGAGCATGGGTGGGAAATGTCGAAAAATGTGGAAGTTGTTGATGAGGACGCATGTGTAGCATGTGGTGCTTGCGATAATGCTTGTCCTACAGGAGCCTTAGTTCTTGAAATAACCGATATTAATACTTCGGGAGAATTTGAAGAACGTTATTGGCCGCCCTTAGTAGAAAGATTGAAAACATTAAGATGGAGCAAAAAGGAGGAAGAAGGTAATTGAGTTTGGACAACTTAATTTTATTAACTGGACGTACCATTAATCAAGGAGTAGCCCTTGAAGGAGGAAAAGTATCAAGGGAGAATGTTCGGGCTGCTGGTATCTGCACATTTGATGCTGATGATTTTAAAAAACTTGATTGCCTCGTTGGAACTCCAGTTAAAGTGATAACAGATTATGGAGAGGTTTTAGTATATTCTACAATAACAGAAGAAGGACCTCATCCAGGTATAATTTTTATTCCAATGGGACCTTGGGCAAATCAACTAGTAAATCCTAGTTCTCAAGCATGTGGTACTCCAACTTATAAAGGGATTAAAGCGAAGGTTGAAGTTGTAAAAAGTGGAAAGGTGTTAGGTGCTTTGGAATTAATAGGAAAATTAAAAGAAGCTTAGAGGAAAAAGAAATGGTAGAAAAGGTTAGAACTGTTAAAGATGTTTGCTGTCCATTCTGTGGAACTCTCTGTGATGATCTCGAGGTAGATATTGATTTAAAAACCGATCAAGTGGTTGAAGTGAGAAATGGTTGCCAGATTGGCACCAAGAAATATTTTTCATCAAATATAAGCGACCATCGATACACAAAGCCAATGATAAGAAGAAATGGAGAACAGGTAGCAGTGTCGTGGGACGAAGCAATTGAGAAAGCTGCGGATATCTTAGTAAATGCTCAAAGACCATTACTTTATGGTTTTTCTAGTACAGAATGCGAAGCTCAAAGTAGAGGTGTTGAGTTAGCAGAGATGTTAAATGCAATATTGGATAATACTGCTTCTGTTTGTCATGGTCCTAGCTTATTAGCAATTCAAGATGTTGGGGCTTCCCAAGCAACATTAGGAGAAATAAAAAATAGAGCAGATACAATTATTTTTTGGGGATCGAATCCTGTTCATGCACATCCTCGACACTTAAGTCGATACAGTGATTTTATTAGAGGATATTTTAGAACAGATGGGAGAAACGACAGATATATAGTAGTTGTTGATCCAAGAAATACTCATACTGCCCAAATTGCGGATAAATATATTAGAGTGAACCCTAATGAAGATTACGAATTAATTCAGGCAATAAGAGCAATATTAAGAGGATCTGATTTAGATGTAAAAGAGGTTTCAGGCGTTCCTATTGAAGATATTAAGGAATTAGTAGAGAATTTAAAAAAAAGTAATTTTGGTGTTGTCTTTTTTGGCATGGGATTAACTCAAAGCTTAGCACATCATCGCAATGTAGATACTGCTATACGATTAGTTACAGAGTTAAACGATTATACCAAATTCATCCTAATCCCAATGAGAGGACATTATAATGTAGCGGGAGCAAATCAAGTATTCGCTTGGAATACGGGATACGCTTATTCGATCGATTTTTCACGTGGATATCCTCGCTATAATCCAGGGGAATTTTCTTCCGTTGATCTTCTAATGCGCGACGAAGTGGATGCCGCTTTGATTGTTGCTTCTGACCCAGGAAGTAATTTTCCTGCAGCTTCTGTCAAGAATTTATTCAAACATCCTCTAATTGCAATAGAACCGCATAAAACTCCAACATCTGCGTTTGCTGATGTCGTCTTACCCGCAGCTATCGCTGGAATTGAATGTGAAGGAACTGCGTACCGAATGGATAAAGTTCCTTTAAGATTAAGAAAAGTAAAAGAAGCTCCAGGAGAAAGTTTATCTGATAAAGAGGTTTTAGAAAGAATAATCAAAAAAGTGAGAGAGAAGTTAGGTGAATAAATCATGGGTGAGATTAAATTAAAGATTAAGAAAAAACTCGAATTTCCCTTAGAAGCAGATAGTATCACTCCCGACAATTTTGCTGGGAAAACTGTAGCTGAAATTAAAAAATTACCTTTATTCTATGCAACTAAAAAAGTAACAATTGGGGACTTCTTTGAAGTATCTGGAAAGTCAACCGAAGTCGCCGATACAAAGATCATTATGGAAGGCGATTTATCTAATGTAAAACGAATTGGTGAAAAAATGACGGGTGGAGAAATCGTAATAAATAGCGATGTTGGAATGCATATAGGAAATAATATGACTGGTGGAAAAATAGTTGTTAATGGAAGTGCTGATGATTGGGCTGGTGCTATGCTTCAAGGTGGTGAACTTGAAATTAATGGAGATGCTGGACACTATGTTGGATCTGCCTATAGAGGTTTTTGGCAGGGTATGAATGACGGTGTTATAAAAGTTAAAGGAAAAGTAGGAATAGAATCCATGCTTTGGGCAAAGAGTTCAAAACCCGCAAATAAATGGCCAACTTTATATTGTGGTAGCGCAGATGCTTTTTTGGGTATTCATAACCATGGTGGTACCATAGTTGTAGAAGGTAATGTGGATCGTTGTGCTGGAGCAGATCAAGCGTGGGGAAGTATTGTAATCAAAGGGAAAGTTTCAAGGCTTCTTCCCTCGTATAAGAAAGTTGGAGAAGTCAAAGAGGTTCAACTTCCAAATGGAGAAGTGATTAAAGGAAAATTTATTGAATATAGCGGAGATCACACCATTAATAAGGAAACTAAAGGCAGATTATTTGTTGCTGCTTAATTTCATTAAGTATTCGCTTCTAATTTTAACTATTTCTGGTTAAACTATTACTTTATCTAAAATATTTTTGTGAAACTTAAAAGACAAAAAGAAAAGGTCTGTTTAGATAATTAAAAAGCCAAAATTAATATTGATATATTTCTTAAATTCTTCTAAATAAAAATTCATTTATAAAAACCAGTGTTTTCTAAATGAAAAAAATAAATATTAGAAACAAAGAGATTCATTTATTAGTCTTATTCGGTTTATTTATTTTATTTATTATTTCCGTGAACATCACTAAGACTTACGCTCCTCAAGGAAATTACATTATTGATAATGAATTACCAAGAACATCAGCAATTTCAATTAACATTGTCTCACCAACCACTAACGATAATTTTAGTACTTCAGCACCAAATTTTGTTGTTGAAATAATTGAAGATACTTTTACGATAAATACAACATGGTATACAATAGATGGCGGCATAACGAATATAACATTTACATCCAATGGAACTATCGATCAAGGTAATTGGACGGCTCTCTCAGATGGCCCAGTAATTTTAAACTTTTACGCAAACAATAGTATCTCTGAAATTCTTAACCAGTCAGTAACAATTAATAAGGATTCTATTGATCCGGTAGTCAGCGTTATTTCCCCAACAGGAGGAGCATATTTTGACGCTACTGCTCCAGATTATGTCGTGGAAGTAAGTGATTCGGGCAGTCTTATAGATACGATGTGGTATACAATCGATAGTGGTATAACGAATATAACATTTACATCCAATGGAACTATAAATCAAGCTAATTGGACAGCTCTCTCTGATGGTGCGATATCAATGATATTTTATGCGAACGACTCTGCTGGAAATCTTGGTTCTGATACAGTGGTCGTGAATAAGGATGCAACCAATCC